>CAZRLL010000213.1:0-6093 GCA_964600735.1 uncultured archaeon | reverse complement strand
AGGGGTGAAAGACACACACTTTTTTGATTATCAATGTAAGTATTGATAGTGAATGTACTCAAAAATTCTCTATTATTATCGCAATTATATAAATAAATGATTTATTGAGCGATCATGGGAATGGATACAATGATTGATGAACAATCATTGCCTAAAGTAATCTTTGTGGGATTGACCTTTTTCTTTTACATGGTTACCTTTGAGAGAACTATAGCTAACGTTTTTGTATTGAATTTTGGAGCAGGCGCAATAAATGCTTCAATTTTATTGTTTTTAGCGACTATGACTGGACTCTTCTACACCTTTGCATTTAATTATGTTTGGCCCCACTCTCGAATACAATTATCTTCTTCAGTAAGTGTAGGTTTTCTGATGCTTATTTGCAGTGCAATACCAATCCCAATAATTGCTCTGCTTGCTGTTGTAATATATCAAGTTGCCATAACCCCAGTTATCGTCCATTATCTGCAGGTTTTGAAAAAGGGATTTACAGCATCTGCTATTCTTGGCGTAGCACTAATGATTGCAAGTAGATCTTTATTGGATACTGCAAGTTATTATGCCACAAATTTTGGATTATTCGTTTTATCAATTATTGCCTCTCTATGGTTAATTCTTTGGTTATGGATGAGTAATCGATTTGACCATGAAGAATTTCCATCAGATTTATACCTTACTAGTACATCATCTCTATTTAGCTATATGATAATTCAACTTTTATTTTTGGGATCACCTTCTGTGATGTCGACCTGGTTTTTGCGGGATTATTTTTTTGTAGCAATTGCTGCGATATTAGGTCTCATTATTGGTTGGTATATTATATCTGAGGATTATCTGGGTAAATTTGACCGAGAAGTCGTTGATTGGGGTATAGCAATAGTATATCTCTTAGCAATGGTCTCTGTAATTTGGATCCCAATTGAATTCTTGGCTATCATCTTTATTTTCTTCGCTCAATTGACTGCAGTCTTATTGTTAAATAAAGGCATAAGAGTTGGTGTAAATAGTAGTATTTTGCACCTTGGTAGAAAGAAAGCTGGAATTCAGTTGGTAATAATTTTGGCTACGTTTTTTGTAATAGGTGCTCCATTCTGGACTGCTATGCCTCTCTCATTTTTACTAGAAAGAAATGATAAACTGTTAATGTTTGTTGTATCCGCATTACTACCAATTTCTGCTATGCGGACATTTTTCTATAAGGAGGGAAAGATATAAATGAATAAAGAAAGTAAGATTTTTACAGGAATCCTACTCGGTCTTTTGTTAATAACAATTTTAAGCATTTCACTTTTTCAGTTGACAGGCAAACCAGATCCAGATGATTCCCCGGTTGATTCCATTAAGGTTATGACTTATAATATCCACTTAGCCTATGATTTTGGGACGCAGGGTCAATATAATCTTGTTGAATTAAAAGAGTTAATCGAGGACAATGATCCGGATATTATTGGTTTACAGGAAAGTGAAGGCAATAGAGCAGTATCATCTAACCAAAATGCAATAATGTGGTTAGCTCATCAATTGGAAATGTACTATTATTATGGACCTCCTACTTCGGACGGTGTTTGGGGAGTTTCATTACTTTCACGATGGAAAATCGAGTCTCCTAAAGTAGAAAATCTACCCTCTAAGGATAGTTTACAGCGAGTTGCCGTTCTTGCTGAAATCAGAGTTCCAGCTCCCTTTGGGCCGATTGATATTGTTGTTACTCATCTTGATTTTCAAAAGAAAGAAGTACAGTTGGCCCAAATCGAAAAAATCATTGATCTGACTTCAGCTATGGATAGAGCAATAATAATGGGTGATTTTAACACTGTTATTGCCCAAGACGAAGACGGTGTAGCTTTAGCAGAAGATCTAGCCTTTCAATTATTAAATAATTCATTCGATGATGCCTGGTACCTCTCAGGAGGAGCATTTGATGAAATGACTTCTTATTATTTTGATGAAACGGATGATTATGATGTGGATAATTCTAGAATCGATTATATTTGGCTAAAAGGAAACAATCTATTTCCTGTTCTAAATAGCCATAAAGTACTGGGTACTAAATCGATATCTGATCACCGAGCAATTTTTGTGGAAATCACAACCACATAATTGTAAGATTTAATTCTGTAGGTTTCAATAATGGTGTTACAATAATGATTAAGAAAATTACTCTAGAAAATTTTGAGGAAATTGCTAAACCACTCAATGAAATGGTAAATCTGTTAGATCAAGATGATAACGAGGGCTCAACCCCCCCTGATCAGTTTAAAGAAGCATTAAAAACAGATGTTTTTGAATCGTTTGCAGTTTACGATTCAAGTAATATAGCGATCGGTTTTGCTCTAATTCGAGTAGACCAAGGTCGTATAGCATTATTTTATCTTTCAGATCATACTGAGAAAGATATGCTTGAGATTGGATTATTCAATAAAATTTTTAAGAGATTAAAAATGAATAATACAACAATATCATCAGAAGAAGACTTTTCTGACCAATTATCAGATTACCTTGTGGAGATTGGTTTTGAGGTATTAGAACGATCAAATATTGAAATCACCAGAGATAAAATTGGAGAATTAATTTCACCTGATCTTCCAAACGGATACTCCTTTTCATCTTGGGATCCAGAAAAAATCGAAAAAATTGCAGAAATGATGTCATCGCTTTCTCAAGATACATTAGATGCAGAAATTTATCCCTTCTTCAAGACGAAAGAAGGCTGTCACAATTTTATCAAATCAATTGAGGATGGCAAAAGAGGAGAGTTCAATAAGGAGCTTAGCCGAATATTGAGTTATAACGAAGAACCAATTGGCTATTGTTTTATAACTAAATCAGATGATAGTACGGCATTTTCTCCAGACTTTGGTGTATCAAAACTGTACCAAGGAAAAGGATTGGGAAAAGCTCTATTGATTCACACTCTGATCTTTGTAATAAACAATGACTCCAAAATTGATAGAATTCTGGGTACTGTAACCCAGAACAATTTACCTGCATTTACTCTGTATGAAAAACTTGGTTTCAATGAATTTGAACATGGTAGGGCATATGTTTGGCATATTTAAAAGAAAATGAAGATGATGAGTTCTTATTTAATTACATATTAATTTAATAGAAAATACTTTAATAAATTCAAAAATGCAAATCATTTACAGGTAAATGTTATGACTGAATTAATTGAATTAACTAGAAATTATTGGAAGGTTGAAGATTGCGCTAGATCTACGTCCTGTGGTCTTCTTGATTATTACAATTTAAAAGAAGCTAGAGAGATAATATATAAATCGATCCTCCCTTTCGCTGAAGGTACCGGAGAGAGATCAATTTGTGGATCAGTTAGTGGTGCATTAGCTGCAATTAGTTATATTTTGTCAGAAAAGAACTCGATAAACCAGGCAAAAGAAAAATTTTTAATGAATTTAAAAAAGAATTCAAGAAAGAATTGAAAACCCTCATATGTTCTGATTTATTAGAACCTGAATTAGGCGATAAGCTCTACCCCCCGGATCCAGTAAGGCTTGAAATCTGCACAAAGGCTGTGGTTAATGCGGTACAAATTACAAAAAAATTAATTGATTCAGTATAGGTGACAGGGATTTGCCGTTA
This sequence comes from uncultured archaeon, assembly GCA_964600735.1. Taxonomy (GTDB): domain Archaea; phylum Asgardarchaeota; class Heimdallarchaeia; order Heimdallarchaeales; family Kariarchaeaceae; genus LC-2. The sequence continues at coordinate 2,493 of CAZRLL010000213.1, read as the reverse complement.
TTTGAAGTTGGAATAATGCAACATTGTTTACTCAATAATTTGACCTTGTGGAAAATAGGCTCTTGCTGCAAAATAATATGAAATTCCGGAGGGTATCCAGTCATCCCAAAGCAATTTTCTTGAATTTTTTAAACTGCTAGAATTACCTCTAAAGAATAATCGACCACCAGAATGGCTTATAGAGTAAAATTCTTTATGTTGAATGCACTCTCCTTTCAATTTTGATTGCTGTAAAATCCAAACAGTTCCTTCAATTTCAATAATATAAACCAATTCCTTTGGATGGAGTAGATCATCTTTTTTGTTCACCGGGAAATGAATTTGTTCTGAGGTTTTGTATTCGCTATAATGATCCTTTCCATACATTTTTTCTCGTTTGGGAAACCCAGTTTTCTTGGAAAGAATTTTCGTATCTGGATATTTTTCAATCCAGTTTCTTAACTTTGTTTGGACTAATGGTAATTGGTCAAGTTTCTTCCCCGAATACTGGCCCACAATTCCTTTAGACCATACTTGACTTATTAGTGAATTAGATTCCCGATCGTATAGAACCAATGCTGAGTTTAACAATAATCCGCTAACCCCTAGAATTAATAGTTCATCTTTCATTTTTCTTATATACGCAGTTGCAGTCTGACAAAGAGGACAGTAAGTTATGCCAACCGGGAGATTTGAATTTGAAGAAAAATTAACAATTTCATGATAATTTAATATGGAAATGGGAAATCCGTAGGTTTCAGCTACTTCTCCATTATAAAATATCAACATCCCTAGTAATTCTTCATCTTTATCATATTCACTTAAAATCTGATTTTCTTCCAACCACTCTGGATTATCAATTGAAGGAATGCAATCTGGTTTCGGGCAACCAGGTTTTAGGTATTGTAAATTGATACCCTTTTGAATATCAACTCCTTCAGGAAAATAAGGAAAATCATCAAGTTTGGGTCGGTTGACTCCCATATTGTTTCATTTAATCAGAAGAATTTTAACTTTAGCTAACGAGAACTGAATTCTTAAGATAACAATTCTATTTTAATGAGTTGAGATATTTACTAAATATAATTAATATTCTAGTAGTTCAATCATGAGTACTCCTACCGGAACGCCAATCTCTGGATAGTGGAAAGAGTGAAACCGATGATCTGCTCTTTGTTCCAAAATTCCACGGACCATTTTGATCTTTGTTTTTCCAAAGCCACATTAGTCCGGGAAGTGAATATTTGATCCAATTATTAAATTTTGAAAGAATCTCCATAGATAATAACCAAGATTCGAGATCCCGTAGTCCAATTTCATTCATTGGTTTGTTCAAGGGCAAGCTTATGTAGCTTATCGAACCCACTTGATTTGCAATCCAGTCAAAGTATAAATTTTCAATATCCCGGTGAAGCAAGTTAAGTTTTGATCCTAAGAGTTCCAGATGATATTTTGAATTTAACTTCAGATATTTTAACTCACCAATTATTCCAGTGAACTCCTTATGCGCTTTTTTTTCTGCGAGGGGATCATACTTTCCCGAAGAAAAAGTGCTATTAATAATATTTCTCCATATATTTTGTTGTTCACGAACTAGCTTGTGATTGGGGTGAATCAATGATAAGGTAGATGAGGCAAATAATTTTAGACCGGTTGACCATCGTTCATTTTTTTCTGGTCTATCTAAGCAAAATCCTGTATTTAAAATATGAACGAGGTTTTGTGAGGCTCTTTTAAGAATCTCATCCTTTCCATCTAATCCTAAAATTATTGATTTTCTAACACCATATTCAGTAGTTATTATTTTATTTTTTGAAGAGCTATCTTGTGAGTACAATGGCCCCCAACTTCCATCTTCTTGTTGTTCTTTAGACAGAACTTTCACCCAATGATTATTATTTAATTCACGTTTGGAATCTATTATTTCAGATGAATTAATTGAAAATTTGAATATATCTCGATAAAGTAGATATTGTATCACTGGTTCCGGATTTTGAGATAGAATTAACTCTGCGGTTTTCAGGATATCGGTTAAATCAAAATCCATTAAGAACCTCGCCAAAATCACTAATTTTTGATTTTTTCTCAATTGTAGTTGTTTTAGTGAAGAATGTTTAAGAATTTACTCTTTCCATAAATATTGATTATTATTTAAAAATTATACAAACTAATGCAAATAATGATGGAAATATTTTATTATATATCGAAATTAATTTGAAAACAATAGACTAATTTATATTTGTTTGAACCATATTCATTTTATGCTTAATTATGTAAAGTCACTTGAAATGAGGGAAAATGACCACTTGATAGATCAAGTTAGCTTGGGAAAAATCGTGCAAATTAGAGATAATTTGCTTAAAGCAAAAGCTGAAGGAAAAAAAGTTTATAGATTCGAATCAGGAGATCCAAGTTTCAATATTGCTCCACATGTCTTTGCAGCGATTACAAAAGCAATCGAAGAAGGAAAAACCCATTATACCCCAAATAACGGTATTATAGAGTTGAGGGAAA
>CAZRLL010000212.1:0-6231 GCA_964600735.1 uncultured archaeon | reverse complement strand
GATTAACATATTCAACATTTCCTTTGATATCAGTGATTACAACAATACTGGGGCTTTGTTCCGTCGCGATAATCAACTTAGATAGTTCAATTTCCTTAGATATAAGTTTTTCAGATATTTCTTTTCTTTCTTTGTTGATTTGCAGTGTTTTAATTCCAAATGCCAGCGTATTGGTCAAATCCATTAGGAGACTAATGTCTTCACTTTCAAAGTCATTTTTCATTGATGAATATACATTCATTACTCCAAAACATGAACCATCAAAAATCAGAGGTAAAGCAATTGTTGAATGAAAATCTCGCTTGATAGCCTGTTCTCGCCACGGTTTATACTTTTCATCATTTTGAATGGTATTGACAACAATAGGTTTCATTTCTTTTATTGCTCTACCTGTTGGACCTTCGCCAAATTCTGATTCATCCCATGTGACCTTAATATTTTCTAAATAGTTTGCATGATCACTAGAACTAGCAACCGGATTAACTATTTTGGTTTCATGGTCATCAGTATAGCCAATCCAAGCCATGTTAAACCCACCAACGTTTACGATTATTTCACAAACTTCATGCAGGGTAGAACTTTCACTTGTTGCATATATTACAACATTTAGACATTTAATAATTGCAAGAAGTGATCGGTTTATGCGTTTTACTTCACTTAGATCCCTAATAACCGCGGTAACATATTGCTCATTGTTGATTAATGTCTCAATTAAATACAATTCTATTGGGGTAATTTTGCCATTCTTTCGCTTTCCTTGAATTTCGAGTCTTTTGCCCATTATCTTTTTTATACCAGTTTGAATATACCTGTTAAATGCTTTTGTATGGGCATCATTCAAGGATGCAGGCATTATTATTGTCACAGGTTTGCCAATTACCTCTTTTTTGTTATAACCAAATATATTCTCTGCTGAAGTATTAAAATCGTGAATTAATCCAAATTTGTCAACTGTGATAAAAGCATCTATACTTGAATTTACTATTGTTCTATATTTCGCTTCGCTTTCACGTAATTTTCTTTCTGCCTCTTTTCTTTGAGTCAGGTCCCCCTTGAGATTTTGCATCAACGTATGCCGTCTAACTATAATGCATTTTATCTAAATAACAATTGTGTTTAAATATTGCATTAGTAATATTTGATTAGTAGCTAAATACACATGAAAATCTTAATTGGATTAATAATCACATAATGACTTTATTTCTTTATTTTATCTTTATGATTTATCCTAGGATTTAAATTCCAATATTTGTTTCTATTATTTTCGCTCCATAACAAAGGTCAATATAAACAAATTTGATAATATTCTGCCTTGCTAATTTTTGTAATAAATTATTTATTGTTGTTAAACTCGGCTCAAATGGAAGGAAATAATTTTGAGTATTGATTAGAATTTGATCTGGAGTTACAGGATCTCCATTTCTTTCTATTATGTCCAGAATCACTTCTCGAAGGCTACGAAATTTCTTTCGTTTTGATAACCGTATGTTATAAGGTTCAGACCACACATTCTATATATACCAGCTATATCGTATAAATAACTTGTCATTGGTCTATCAGCGAATTTTTACAATTAGTCAATTTTTGACTAATTTTTTAATATAATTCCAGTTTTATTTACCTATTTTTCTTTAAACAAGATATCATTTATTTTACTAGAGAATATTTTATCGGAATTAAAATGATGTAAATAGTTAATCATACCAAGATAAACAGTTAATTATACAACTTAAGAATATTCAAATAATGGAAATTAAATCGATCTCTTCATTTCTAGAATATTATGATAAAATAAGAACCCGAACAATGCGAGTTATCATGTGTATTCCGGAAGAAAGGATAGACTGGACGCATAGAGAAGGTGAATTTTCTTTTGGTGATTTAATTCGTCATATGGGAGCAATTCAGAGACATATGTTTGCTGAAAACGTACAGAACAAGCCTAGTAGATATGCTGGGCATGGAAAATACTTGGCTGAAAGTTATCATGAAGTTCTAAAATTTTTTGCCAGTTCTTATGATGAATCTATTCATATATTCCGAAAGTTAAGTGATGAAGATTTGGAGAAAAAATGCTTAACACCCGGAGGGATAAAAATCACCATTTGGAAGTGGCTCCGAGCAATGGTCGAACATGAGATCCATCACCGGGGTCAGATTTATGTTTATCTGAATCTCCTCAATATTCCCACTCCCCCACTATATGGTCTTACGTCAGAAGAGGTCAAAGAAAGAAGTATTTAGATACTAATTAAAATTGTATTTAATTTTCTCAATAAAATAAGAATGTATCGAACGATATAAAACAAGGTATGTCAATGAAATATCAGGTATATGGTATGGAAACTGCCAAAATAAGTCGAGTTCTCTCTTATAAACCTGAATTCATGAAATTCATTTGGGATGATAATACAATGAAAATCTTAAAGGATCAGAATCACTATCCGATTCTAAAAATTTTGAGGAATGAACCTTTAACAGTAAAAGAACTAGTTATTGCTTATGCCGAAGATACAGGTAAAGAGAAATCCAACAAAACTATATATCGTTATTTGAAAACATTTGAAGAAGCTGGTTTGATTATACCTGCTGGACAATTGGTAGTAACTGGTAAAACAGCTACTGAAACAATCTATGGTCGAAGTGCCAGAGCATTTTTCCTTGCTGGAAACAAATTTATCGGGAATAAGGAGAGTGGAATTTCCGCGCCAGTTTCCTTAGCTTTGGGGAAATTATTAAGCCCACTATTCGAAAATAAATCAGCAAATGTTGAAAAATTGATGACGCTCATGAACGATTACAGTAAACAATCAATAATGGAACTCGAGAATCTTGCTAATTTGGTAGGCGATGATATGATGGAACTTATTGCAGATTATGATTTAAAGGAAATTAGCACAATACTCGAATTTACATTGATGTTTTCTTACTTCAAAGCAAATCCGGAAACAATAAAACGGTTAGCAGATTGTTATTCAACTTAATTTGTTTTTAATTTGTTAACAAATTCGTAATCCATTTCCTGGGACATCCTATATCCGACTTTAAATGCCTTTAAGTTAAGCTCTCTAAATTTTTTTGGAGATGATTTAATCAATGCTTCCTCAAATTTCTCAGGATCCACTTCTAATAATGAGTAAGCTCCTACTTCCCGGTCTTCTGGTCCTTTTTCATTTAACATAGAAATAACAAAATGATCACCGATATCTAGCATCTCAGATAAGAAACCAAGGGCAACTACATTAGCAATATTCTCGGAACCCAATTCTATAGCTTTTCTTGAAAATGGCAATTGTAATGCAAGTTTACAACAATCTTCATCAGGCGAAAAATCTTGGACATTATCAAGATCTGCCAGAACAATTGTTTTCTTACCGATACTGTTCTTATATTCATCCCAACCCCTTTGCGCTAGCACAATGAGTATCTCTGGTTTTTCAATCAATGGAAAAATGATTTCCTGATCCTCTGGAGCAAGAGTTACATCTGCTAAAGTCAAGCCACCTTTTGTTGATGGTTCATACATTGTTCCTTGTGATACATTTAAACCTGAATTAAATGCAGATTCGGTTAATAATTTTCCAAAAAATTGGATGCCTTGCCCGCCTACACCTACAATTTTAATTGATAAATTGACCATTATTTTTCTTCCCTCCTGAAGACACCTACCGGGATTTTTGTATATCCCTTTCCAGGATCAAAGAGTACTTCAGTATTCTCCCGTTGTAATTGTGATCCATCTTCTATGGATCCAATTTCAACTGATGCTTCTCTGAAATTTTGAACCATAATCTCTCCAGTTGGATATCCATTTCGCTTACCATAAATAGCTGGACATCCTGAGATGAGATCGATAAAGGACAATCCTTTAGTCTGGATGGCTTCATTTATTATTCTAGGTAAAATTTTATAATGAGCTGAAGTATACCTTGCAACAAATGCAGCTCCTGCCCCCAAAGCAAGATCAACGAGATTAAAAGGTTCATCATTGTTGTGAATGGTGGTAGGTGTTGTAGTATTCACAAAAGATGTTGGGCTTGCTTGACCACCTGTTAATCCGTAAGTTGAATTATTGTTACATATTACGTTTATATTTTGTTTCCTACGAGCTGCATGGATAAAGTGATTCCCTCCAATGGCAAATAAATCCCCATCTCCAGAGAATACTATTACTTCAAGTTTTGGATTACTCATTTTAACACCAACAGCAAAAGGAATCGCACGACCATGAGTTGTATGAAATCCATCCGCATCAACATATCCAGAAGCTCTACCAGTGCAACCAATTCCAGATACCATGACAACTTCACGATCCAAATCTAACTTTGCATGAGTTGTAATCCCCCGAATAATCGATTGGAGATTAGTACCAAGCGAGCACCCTGAACACCAGATTGTGGGTAGAACTCTCGAGGTTAGCTGATCCTCAAAATTGTGCTCCAGTTTTGACAAATCTAATTTAGTCACAGTAGGACCTCCTTAATTTTATTTATAATTATTGATGGTTGTGGGATCCTACCCCTTAAATAACCAATGTGGTGAACTTTAACCTTGATATATCTTTCAACAGGCCAAATCAGCTGTCCAGAAGACATTTCCACTACGATCACTTTCTTGCCTTTAGCAGCTTGCAGTAATTTCTCTCCAGGAAATGGCCATATGGTTACTGGACGGAATAGTCCGACCATTAATCCCTGTTTTCTTGCTTGTTGTACTGCTTTCTTCGCAGATCTTGCAGTACTACCATATGCGACAATTAAAACGTCTGCATCTTCAATCTGATATTCCTCTGGTTGAGGGAACAAATGTTCATAGTTCAGAATTTTATCTCTCAACCTGTTCATTAAGGATTCATAATTGTCTGCAGTAAGATCCACTTGACCAGAGGGATCATGGCTCAATCCTGTTGAAAAAGCCTTTTTTTCCTCGCCAAAGCAATTCATAGGCGGAACTAGTATTTCGGATATGTTCTCACCTTTCCAAGTGACTTGAGTTTCATTGGGAATAGCTCGGTCAATAATTTCAATCTGTTCAGGAATATTGTATCTTTCTTTCAAAGTTGACAGAACTTGATCACTTAATAAAAATACTGGGGTTCGTAATGCTTCAGCAATATTGAATGCTTCCACTGAAAGGTTGAAACACTCCTGAACGCTCGAGGGGGCTAGAGTAGGAACAAGATAATCCCCATGTGAACCAAAATGAGTTTGCATCAGCTCTTGTTGAGCTGGAAAGGTGGGTAGGCCAGTTGATGGACCCCCTCTCATCACAAGAACCAAGACGAGTGGAGTTTCAGTGAAGGAAGCCAATCCAATCCCTTCTTGCATGAGTGAAAATCCAGGACCAGAGGTGGCTGTCATCGCTTTACTCCTTGTCCAAGAAGATCCAATCACAGCAGTGATGGATGCAATTTCATCTTCTGCTTGGAGAAACACTCCTGGATTTTCGACATAAACAATTTTTTTTGCAATGTGCTCCATTATTGAAGTACTTGGAGTTATTGGATAGCCAAAATATGCATGTAGCCCAGCAGTTAATGCTCCTTCGGCTACTGCTTCGTTACCTGAACCTAAATGTTTACCAGTTAATTTGCGAGGGATAGTTTGTATTTGTTCACTCATATTATTCATCACTTTCTTCATTATCTGCTTCCATGAGCAAATCATCTAATTTGTGAACTGATAGAGCAAAATCAGGGCACGCAATGACACATTCTCGGCAAGCAGTACATTTACCATTTTCGATTGGTTGAAAAAATCCCATGTGCGTTTTCGTATTACTCATATACAAGGCATCATATGGACAAATGCTTGCACATATCTTGCATCCTTTGCATCGATCACGGTCTACAGCAAACACTCGATTTTTTCTTTTTCCAACAACATATGCATCAAATTTGTCATCAGAGTAAGATTCTACCTTATCCACAGTCTGTATAAAACCATCAATTAATCTTAAAATGATCGGTATCAGCTAAAATTTTTCTTGGCATATGGCTAATATTTCAATTATTTAGTATTAACAGCGGCTAAGGGAAATTCTTATTGGTCGTAAATCTTCGATATTTTGTATTCCAGCTTTGACAGAGGGGTCATTGTTTAATAATTCTCTAGCTTCTTCTTCTGATTTAGTCTCAAATATCAATACTCCAAAAGGATCTGTTTCAATTAATGTTGGGCCTGCCAAGTACAGGTGTTTATCCTCAAGAAGTTTTTTTAGATATTGAAAATG
>CAZRLL010000211.1:0-6269 GCA_964600735.1 uncultured archaeon | reverse complement strand
GCTTGGCAACATTATGAGCATTCGCTCATTAAATTTGAGTGGAGGTGATGTCTCATTAATTGTTGATGGCAACACGCGAATGATATCAGCAGTTATCATAATCAATTTCCGGCTTATTCTATCTGCAAGAACACCTGCGATAGGACCGATAAATACCCATGGTACGACCTGAACAGCTAGGACTAAACTAGTACTGGTTAAAGATCCAGTTAACCCATAAACATAAAGCAAGATTGAAATCCTTAAGAGTGCATCTGCAAAATTGCTAAAAAATTGACCTGATAGAATTTTCATAAATTCTTTATTCTCAAATACATCTCGAAAACTAACCTCGTCCTTGTTTGCTTGAAGATTATTATTATTCCCTTGATTAGAAGAATCAGGCACTAAATATCAATTTTAAAGGTTCTTAAAATTTAATCGAAAATGATAAATTATTATTTCTTTGATATTATTTTAAAAGAGTCAAACTATAAAAGTACGCTGTAATCTAATATCAATCTGCCGTGTAACTTGGAACAGAATTAACCGACACTAATTGTACCAATCCACTATCACCTATTAAGTAAATTTATTACAATATATAATCACTCGGAGAATTTATCCTGCTATTATTCACCTTTATAGATGACTTACCAGAGTAAGAAAACTAAAGATTTTTAGATCATCCTCATACGTAAAAATTCATATAGGAAAATGCAGTTGTATTCTTATGGATATTTCTATTCTCACAAATTTAGTTAGGAGTGGGAAGATCCATGAAGCAAATGATAAAATCAATATTTTAGACAAAAATTCATTTGCATTAGAAGAACAAATGATTATTGATAATTTAAAATGTAAAATAAATTTAGAACTAGGAAATATAGAACAGGGAATCAAGCAGGCTCAACAAGTTGCGATGCTCTGTAGGAAACATGGTTTTTTATTAGAACAAGTTGATGCGTTAATATCAGAATCAGAAGGCAATCGATTATTTGCCAAATATGATACATCAATGGAACTTATCGAAGATGCTGAAAATATTCTATCTTCGATTTGTGTAGAAAAGCATTGGTGGGAAAAACTATTGCATAAAAAATTAATTAGAAAACTCTCCCTAAACCATCGTTCGGAGTATAAAACGGTAAATTATAAAGAGTTCTCCGAAAGGTACTCGGATATTTCAATTATTAAAGCCTTGAATTACAATGCTACTCAAAATTCGCTGAAAGCAGTCGAATTAATAAATCAGAATATTGCTTTGAATAAAGAAACCGGACATCAAAAGGGATTAGCTGATAGTTATAGCATTATGGGATATATTTTCCGTAATATTGGTAAATTGGAAGAAGCAATTGAGTATAATATCAAAGCGTCAATGATTAGAGAGGAATTAGACAATCCTATTTATATAGCTCATTCATTGAATAATATGGGAACGATCCATTTCTTCCTTGGTGAGTTAAATGATGCAATGGTGTATCTAAATCAAAGTTTAGAGATCAGAGAAATAATAGGCAATCCACAAAATATTGCAACTACATTAAATACAATTGGATTCGTATATTCTGGGATGTATGAGTTGGAAAAAGCTCATGATTATTTATTGAGATCTTTAGGAATAAGAGAAGCAGTTGGAAATATCCCAGATATTGCTCAATCTTACCAGGGTATTGGAATAAATCATTTCATGATAGGGAAATTCAGTGATGCTATTGAGTACTATGAGATGGGACTTGCCTTATTTGAGGAAAATACCTACAATAAAGCAACAATTCGTTTGATCTATTTTCTTATAAAATCTGCAGTTGCCATGAATGATCTTTCTAAGGCAACTGAATATGATAACAAATTAAAAATTGCTTGTGATGAGCATCATATTGATTCGGTTACAAATTTTAAAAAATTCAGTGAAGCATTAATTTTAAAGAATAACAAACGAGCTGTAGATAAAGCAAAAGCCCAAGAATTATTTCAAGAATTAGTAGAAGACGAAAAAATAGACTATTATATGATTACAATTGATGCTATGCTTAATCTCTGTGAACTTTTACTTGAAGAATTGAAAAATTATGGAGAAGAGGAAGTTCTTATTCAACTAAAAGATTTAATTGATAAATTGATTGAGATTACGACATTTAAAAATGTGTACTCTATTTCAGTAGAAGCCTACGTTCTAAAATCTCATATTTCTTTAATTGAATTGGACTTTATGGGTGCAAAGAAATTACTAAACAAAGCCCAAAAAATTGCAGAAGTAAAGGGAATTGGGATTCTTGCCAAAAAGATTTCGCGTGAACATGATCGATTATTGGATAGTATGTTAAATTGGGAGGAAGCAGTAAACAGTGATATTTCTAAACGAATTGAATTAAGTCAGTTTGAATCCTTAATCGCTCAAATGATTCAAAATAAAACAGAATCACTCACTGAAGACAAACTAGAGGACCCGGTATTACTAATGATTATTAATGAAGCAGGACGGACAATTTATTCGAAACAATTTAGTGAGAGTAAACCAATTAATAAACAGCTTATTGGGGCATTTTTAAGTGCGATTAATTCATTTAGCCAAGAAGTTTTTTCCACAGAAGGGTATATTGAGAGAATAAAATACAACGAGTATACGCTAATTTTTATGCCTAAAGATTCGATTTTATTATGCTATGCTTTCAAAGGTGAAAGTTATCATGCATTGCAGAAATTGGAGAATTTCATTCAAGAATTGGAAAGTGAATCACAATTATGGGAGACAATTAATGATCCATTTTCCGGGATTACTGAAAATCATAAAATGCAAATATCAGTTAAGCTAGAAAATTCGTTTTTTCTGAAAATGACAGCTTGAAATTAGGAGTTATCGATATAAATTCTTCTATTCATCGATACTGTTAAAATTTCTTTTTAATAATGGAGACTCATGGCTTTTTCTGTCCTGTTAAAGTTTTTAGGGATAGATAAGTTCCCGCAACAGGCACAAAAAATCATACAAATTTATTTTGCATTGGCCACCATTACCCGGGCAACTTACTTGATTTCAAGTACTTTTTACATTTTATTTGTTCTTGATGCAGTTAATTTTGCTAAATTGGGTTTGTTAGTAAGTATAGGATTTGTTTTTCAGGCTGTAATAGATTATCCAACTGGTGTGATTTCCGATTGGTTAGGTCAAAAATGGATACTAGCTGCAGCATATACTTCACATGCTATTTCTTTTACTTTGCTTGCAGTGGTAGGCAGGATTGATGAATCAGATGTTTTCCGATTACTTGTAATTGTGTATCTTCTTGAAGCATTTGCATTGGCCCAGGAATCAGGTGCTATGCAATCCTAGTTCGATACCAATTATAAAATTGCTGCAGAGAAAACTGATCCTGATCTTAAAGTCTACCGCATAATTTTTGGCAAGACAATAATGGTTTTGCGTTTATTTGGAGCACTTGCAATCCTTTTTGGAGGAGTAATTGCAAACTTAGTGTCTCGAGAAGCTGTATTTTTAATCCAAGCAGTTTTTATGCTGCTATTTGCGATTGTATTTCTTTTTACTCTAGAAAATTTACAGGAAATTAAAAAACCAAATACTACTTTCAAAGATTTTGGTCAAATGTTACTTGAAGGGTTTAAAATCATGGGATGTTCAAAAACAATGTTTTTTTTGTTCTTGCCTACATTCTTACAATTATGGTTAATTTTATTTGGGTAAGCCTTGTTATATACCCTCTTTATTTTGGTTATACAGGTTCTGATTCTGCTGCTGCAACTCTTCGTTCAATTCTTTTTTTAGTTGGTAGTATTGTTACTAGTATTGGAATTAGGATGAGTAAGAAAATTGATATAAAAGAGCATCTTCCTCTAATAATGGTACTTCATGGAATATTTTTCTATGGGAGTTATGCGTTTTTACTCGAAATTAATCCGTATGAAGATAGATTTGACAGTTCTGGTCTTATACTTGTATTCTTAGCTGCAATGGCAGGAAACTTCTTTTCAACAATTTGGATGCTTTCTTTTCAGAAAATATTAGTAGATATTGTTCCAGATGAGAACAGAAATTCATTTTACTCCCTTAGTCCTACAATCGGACTTCTGCTTTCCGCCGGGGCAGTAGTTTGGGTTGGTCGTTTTGTTCAGGCTAGAGGCGATTTGGTACTTACTGTACTACTATTTTCTGTATTACCGACCTTGGCAGTAGCTGTTGTATTATTCATTTCGCTGCGAGATTATGTACCAACTGATAAAGAAGAAGATCCATTACTACAACATCTTGCTGCACTAGATCTCACTATGGGAGGATTAGAAGCAACATTTGGGATAACCAGGATTCCTCAAAAATGGAAAATACAGCATGTTGTCAAAGAATCTTGGAAAGAACTCCTTCGTATTGCTCTACAGGATGGAGAAATCGATACAGACGAACACCAGTTACTTGAAAAAATCGTAGCTGATGTGAAATCTTATGGTGAACTTCTTGAAAATGCATTAGAAGATGGAATTATTACGTTTCAAGAACATCAGCAATTGGTTGACGAAAGGCATAAAATTCTTGATGAGGCTCAATTTGTTGCCAGTAGTGATGAAAAGATCACAGATGATGAACAAGCACTTCTAGATAAATTAATTGAAATTGTTCAAAGACTTGAAAAATTAGAACGTTATTGATTTTTGTGAAATTGATTAAATCTTCTAAATTGTACAATAAATTCTTATCAAAATGAAGAAAATTTGATATTTCATTCTATCTCTGATATACATACAAATGATAGGCTTACAAGTAGAGTTTTGAAAATAATTATATAAATTAGCGATCAATTAAAATATTAGGAAATCTATGATGCATTATAAGAATTTTATTTCAATGGGTGGTTAAAAAATTTCAATTCCAAGGAAATTGAGATATCTAGGAAAAGTTCATTTATTAGTCAAGGATGATGAGGTATCATTTCAATTACCAGATAATATTACCAATGAGTTGGATTTACAAATTTCTGATGATATCGAGATAAATGAAGAATTTTTTGAAGGTAATGAAGTATTAGTGATAAAATCGAGTTAAAATTGATTTGAATCATTTAGAATGAGAATACTGATTTATAGTTTTATGCATTTTACCAGTTAAATTTCTTTTCTCCAGGTTCTTTCTTACGGTCAACTTGTAGTAATACATAAGGATTAATCCAGGAAATTAAATCGTTGAATAATAATCCATATTCATCTTTTGGAATAGAATCAAAAATTACATCTTGGGATTGTCCAAATATATACTGTATCAAAATGCCCAAACATATATCCCAAATATGCCCGGTCTCAATATGCAAGTCAGAGAGAATATCTTTTACCGGTCTACGAGGATTATAAGTCCTTTGCCATATCTTGTAAATATAGCTTGGATCTTCACTGATGGTCAATTTTCTCTTGGTTAAATCGAATATTTCGTAATTCAGATTTTTTACCTTTTCGAGCTCATAGGAATTAAAAATTGTAATACGCTGGGGTTCTTCCTCATTAAACATTGCGGAGCCAGAAGAGGTTCCTGTAATATACATCAACAAATCAATTATTTGATCCAAATTAATCTCATCTTTACATAATAGAGCGACAGGCTTTCCCCGGATAACACAATCTATGATATCAGGTAAATGACCGTTAAAGTAATTAATAATTTCCTCATTATTTAAAAAATCCAAATCGATATCTTTCCGACGAATAATTGATTCTCTGAGCTCAGTGTTGAATTTCTCCCATTCTTCTTCCAATTTTTCTGGAATTCCTTCAGTTTGAACAATTAATTTTCCGTGATTTTCGATAAATGAAAATGCCTTATTCAGAAAGTTTTGCTTGTTTGAGATCGCTTTTTGCAGTTCTAAATCCTCAAAATAGGTATAAACTATCATTCTGATACCATGACGATGCATCATCACACTTAATACAGATCCACCCGAAGGTAGAATATCATAAAAAGCATGTGGATGCCTACTCAAAGATTTTGATAGACTTGTAAAATATCCAGTTAATAATAATTCAACATTAGGATCAAAATAAGGTGTAGTGCTTTGATAGCCCAATTTTTCCTCATCTATAAAAATTCCAGTTCTACTTATGAAAGTACCCCATAGATCAACAAACTGATCAAACATTACCTCAATGATATTTGCAATGGTATCATCAATATCAATTAGTTTATCACCATGCTTAATCCAAGTTTCTAAAGATCTACCCACCTTCTTCAAAAAATTTATAATAATGGAATTCGTCTCAAAAAGACCAATACAAAATATCACAAACCTATC
>CAZRLL010000210.1:0-6270 GCA_964600735.1 uncultured archaeon | reverse complement strand
GATGAGATATTCCAATAAACTCATTTAATGATTACACAATTTCTGACAGAGCCATATAGGGCTAATGCTGGAAACGCGATAAATAAACCAATAATTAATGTTCCAGCTCCTGCTACACTCAATTGACCTTTATCATTTAGGAACTCCACAGTATCATCATTTGCTTTAATTAGCACGAAGAGTAATCTTGCAACAGTTATTGTTATTGCAAAAAAAGATATAAAAATCCGTATAGATTCCATTAATAATTTTCTTAATGTTGAAATATCTCGATCAGGGGTTTCTAGTTGAAGAAATACTTTCTTAATATTAGTCCCAAAAACATATCGTAAAAATCGACTTTGTATCTGGGTATCATCAGGATTTTCTCTCATTTTACGAAGAGGGAGTATATATGCTCGATATGTCATATTCCATCCTACTTTCGCCCATATTTTTGCAGAAAGCGCGCCTCCTAGCAAGAAAATTATCGCAGCAACCACCCAATTCCCCTGAGCTAATATTGTTCCTATAAATAGTGCCAGAAACCATACCAGGAAATTTGCTTTTCGATTAGGAAGTTTTGTAGAATGAGTATACTGCTCTTTTAGTGATCGCTGTGCAGTCGATTCCATCTAATTCATATTAATATCAAATTTATCTATATTTCAACTTCATCCATATTGTTTCGTGAAATGACGAATTTTGTCCAACATTGAGAATATTTGCTAAAGAACCTAGGTATAGAGATCGATCCATTAATAGATTCTGAAATATAATTATTAACTAAAACTAGTGCCTGAACTTTTCCTAATTATCGATACATCCAGCTATATTTCATCCTCATCTTCGATAAGCAAGGGATTTTCACCAGTGGATAATTCTTCAAGATGATTTAATTTCTCAATTGAGCGAGGTAGGTTGTTAAAATTATTTCCAGCTAAATTAAGATGTGTAAGTTTTTGTAACCCCTGAAAGATCTCGTCATTAAGCTCCTTAATTTCATTATTTCGGAGCCCCAATGCCTTGAGATTTGGTAATGTGTTAAAAATGCCCATAGGTAGTGTTTTTAATCTATTTCCTGAGATATTAAGAAATTCCAAATTAGGTAGGAAATCAAACATACCATTTGGTAGTGAATGAATATCATTCAATCCTAGATCCAAGTAGTTCAATTTTTGTAAGTTGTCAAATATGCCCAGTGGAAGTGTATCCAGTTCTAACATCCCGAGATCAAGACTGACCATAAATCCATCCTCGAAAGAAGTAGCATCCCTAGCTAATACCTCTTCATAACGATCTTCTCTGCCCAACCGTTGGAGTATGATCAGTAACTCTTCTCGATCATTCATCAATATTACCTCGACAAATAGTTAGCTTAAGGATGTTTTTGCAATGACTAGACCTAATTAGGAAACATTTTCAGCATTGGTTATCTTCAATTATTTTACGTATTAACCATTTGATATTTTAATACAATAATTGTCTGCTATTTGTAGGATCATCAAATTTTCAATACATTTACCAATTGAACTTAACTAATATATTATAACTCACTAATTTTCGATGATCTTGAAGGGATTGTAAATTGAAAAGATCAAGGAACACAAATCTCCCGGAATCTGCCTATCATCTATTGACCTATTTACGTGATAAGGGAGCAACAACTCAGCGTGAATTGATAGAACAGCTGGAATTACCACTACGTACTATTCGATATGCATTGAGAAGATTAAAAGAGAAAGGTTATATTATCTCAAAAGCCAATTTAGATGACATGAGATCAATTAAATATGCGATTGCTCCTGATATTTTTGTTGATTTAAACTCAGTTATTAAACAGGAATTTCCAGTCGAACAGATTACCGATCGATCCACTACAGAACAATTGTAAATGATTTTAATTTTTATATTGGCTGAATTAATTTAGTCTGAATTTTATTAAACAAAACTGCAGTAATTGTGGATTGAAACGCTTATAATTGATCTTAGCAATCAAGTTATTATCATAATCATTTAATATCAATAAATTAATTTTTTATTTGATCGATATTATTGGTAAGGTGGAATTAGATATTGAGTAGAACCTCTCGTTCTGTTCATCCGGTTGTAAAAATTATCCTTATAGGCGATGAAGGGGTTGGTAAAACTTCTTTGAAGAGAAAATATTTCGGTCAAGGATTTAAAACCTCACATTTAATGACTCTGGGTACAGATTTTGCCAATAAGTTAATTAAAATTGATGATAAAATTACTTTGGAATCCCAGATATGGGATATCGCGTCCCAACCTGCATTTAAGACAATTCGTAAGCAGAAATACCTCAAAAAAGCCTCGGGGGCTCTATTGGTTTTTGATTTGTCTAGGTATGAAACATTTTTTAAAATGTCATTTTGGTTAAAAGAGCTATTTGAAGCCAATCCCAAATCAAAATTACCTCTGCTTCTAATTGGTAATAAAACAGACTTAATCAAGGATAGAGCGATTCCCAAAGATGAGATTGAAAAATACCTGGAACATCTAATAAATGACAAGACTGTTCCTTCGAAATGGATAGATTATATTGAGACATCAGCCAAAACTGGAGAAAATGTGGATGAGGGATTTTTACTCCTTAGTCAACAAATCGCTAAGAATATTACCACGAGAAAATTTAGATAATTCGAAATTCGTATGATATTATAAATCAACTCAATCGATGGCCTTTATCTAATTCGACTATGATCTTCGAATCAAGTGTTGGGAAAAGAAATTTCTAATGTAATTCAAATTTAAATCAAATAACCATCATTTAAAAGCATAAGACCAAAGGCTCAAATTGGGCCTTAGCATGAGTAATCTATTAGAAATTATCATATTTTCTTTTAGAATGTTGATATATGCTTACATTTTATTTAAAATCTCTTTAGAATACAAAAAACACAAATTTACACCTTTATTTTATTTAATTCTCGCAACTATCTTCTTGGTAATTATTGAATTTGTATATTTATTACCAGAGCCAAGTGAATCCGATTATTCTAATATGCTCTTTCAGGGATCCACAGTACTCCTATCACTGTTAAGTTCGTTGTTGTTATTGCTATTATTTTTCGATACTTTTAATCAAGAAAACGTATTAACTGCAAGGAATGTCATATTAATAGTTTTAATGACAACATTCGGTACTTCTCTTCTAACTTCGGCTGTGTTGATAACAATCCTAGTATCAGAAAATAGAGATATTGACATCGAAGATGCAGATTTAACTAACTCCGAAATATCGATATTCGCCTTAATGGGCGGTGCTATGATCTTATCGTTATTTTTGGTAACTGTTTTGATCTTCCTAATTTTTAAAACACTAAGAACCAAGATGCGGGAAACCTCCAATCCAATGGTGCAAAATTTAATAAAGAAGATGATTTTGGGTTCTATAATCATGCTCATCGGTCCTCTCTTTATGAGTATATTTAGCAGCGTTCAAATCGGATCTACCGGAATCAGCTTGAGTGATCTTCTACAACCATTTGTAGCCATTTTTGGATTGGTCATTATTATCTACTATTTTTTAAAAGGTGGGATATATCTGTTCCAAGGAGATTATTTGAGAAGATTACTTATTATTAGTGAAAGTGGCATTCCGATTTACAGCTTTTCCTTTCGAAAGTTAAGTATTGAGAAGGAGGTTCTAGCTGATCAGTTAAATGACAGAACTGGTCAAGAAATTTTATTTAGTGGTGCGTTAAAATCAATATCATACCTGCTATCAGAATTTACCGGATCAAATAAAATGGTTGAGGATATCTCATTAGAAGGAATGATGATGATGATAAAATCAATTTCAAAGGACTATTCTGCAGTCCTAATGGTTGATAGGTCAACTAAATTTTTCAGAAATGCTATTAACACATTTAGCGAGCTGATTAAGCCTTTAGTGGAAGAAGTTAGTGCAGGACAAGCATTTAATACTAATCAGGTAAAAATTGCCAATAAACTATTGGAGAGCTCATTTGGATTTGGCTATTATCAACAAATAGGTTCATCCTAAGATTTTATGCTTTCCCGTAATTTTTAATCTCATTTATGTAAATCTACAGACTGGTTTTTCTCATGAATGGCAGATGTTTTCGAACCAATTTATTAGCATCGTGAAACACCGTCACATTACCCCTGAAATTAACAATGTGTTTTTCATATTTTCTATAAAATTTCTTATTAAATGCCTCCAGGCCCTTATTGATAAAATACGAATTCTTTTCCGTTATTAGTACGGATACTATATTTTTATACGTCTTTAGTACTAGATTTCGATCAGTCATTCCGATTAATGTTATATATCCCTCTGCGCTTGCGATTTCCCTTACTAAATTAGTTATTGCGATAATAGCCGGAGACTTCAGAGCAGCATGTGTCACTCCCCCGGTTTTTCTGACCTCATTTAAGAAACTGAATAGTGTGATTCCCTGTTCACTATTTATAACCAAGAGTTGATAAACATCAAAGGGTACACTGTAGGCAAATTCAGGATTGCTTACATATGCATAAATCAGCGCAAACATGGCAAATGATAACAACCACACATTATGGATCTCAAATGTTTCCCCACCGAGTAAAATTGTTTCATCTCTAATAGTAGAGGAATAATTTACACTCAGTAACACGAAATTAGTTAGTAAAGAGGCAAAACCAATTAATACAAACAGACTGCCCCGGGTTGTATCCGGGCTATCTGCATGCTTTAAGGTCCCATACATTATTCTAAACCCAAATAAGCTGATCCAGAGTACCACGAGTGCGAATAATCCCAGATATATCTGGGCTACATCTCTTATATTCTCAATTAGAGTATCCTCAATAAGATTATCGTCAAGGGGTTCTAAAATCATTATCAACAAACCACCAGCAATTAAAGGTAAAGCCGTTCCGATGATACCTATGGCATGAGTCAATCCTGGTCTTAATTTTTCAATCAATTCTATATGTAAATACAAAAAGACGATTGCGACTGGAACCAATAAATCTGACATGGCTACAATATTACTTTCCCTTTCAAATATGGTCGACCCTGTTTTGGGAGTTTTTATGGTTAGTAATAATTCAGAAATCCCATAGAAAAGAACTGCGGCAGCTAGAAATTTTAAACCCTTAATATCTTTAACATAAGCTTTGTAAACAAGAATACCAAAAAATGTGAAAGAGAAAATAAATGGAATGAAATGATACAAATGTGTGTCCTGAATATCGTCCATCTGAGTCCCCAATGGATCTCCTAGTATCCAAGCCAATATTACAGTTCCCAAAAATCCCACAGTCAATGCACCAAAAGCCTTAATTCTTGGATCTACACCGTGTTCAAACTCCTGATAAGAATTTTCGGTTTCATTTTCTTCGCTTTCTTTACTCACAATGCCATTATGAAAGGTGTTTCATTTAATCATTATCGGGTGAAATTGCTAATTTTCACAGTAATTTTACACTAAACATATATTATACGAAATACATTAGATTACTACAGATTTTATTTTTTGTTTTAAATAATAAATACAACTATTTACAACAGATTAAATAACCTATTATCCCTTTAAAGATACTGTTGCTGCCTGAAAGCAACATGAAGCTTATGATTACTTTGGAAACCTACGTTTTTTAATTTTCTTCTTCTAACCAATCAATTTCTCCCGCAGCTTCCTCATAAGCACTGTCATAGGTCATTCTTATTGGTTCTTTTGTAACGATCATTGTATAGCCAATCCATAGCATAATTAGCCCAATAACCATTGTTATGATGAATACTGGAATAGCTAATGCCCAATATTGATCACTATCTATCGTTGCAGTTTTATCATCGAGAATTGGCTCAATTATAAGAAAATAAAGTTCTAAAAATACTATCAGGATTGAAGGAACGATGACTGCGATTCCTTTTGTTTTTGCCATAGTTTTCTTAATTTTTAATATGACTAAAAATATTAGCCAAGGAATTAGATTGTATGATCGAAAAATATATCCATTTTTCTAATCTTGAGACGAGTTTAGAAATTATGAGATTTAGAAAAATATTATTTCGAAAATTCACTATTAGTATTCGAGTTTAACATTTATTTTCTCTATCCTCAATTCAAATGATTTCAGCACCGAGTCCAGTTCTGTGCAATTATCAATTATCAATCTAATTGGAAAATCCGTTTTACCTGTGAACCAGGGTTCTAGCACTTTTAATGTCTTTTCTAACGATTCTGTACCCAGCAGTTCGATTTTTGATTGATAGGTTGCTATATCATCTGTATCAGCAGTTATATCATCAGTCTC
>CAZRLL010000209.1:0-6273 GCA_964600735.1 uncultured archaeon | reverse complement strand
GGAGTGGTCTCCCTGGATACCAAGATGATCGATCCCCCCGTTGTCAAGCGGGCCCTGCACATGATGGACCTGGCCTTGGCGACCGGTTTGGTACCCGAAAACTGGAAGCCGATCTGGATTGAAAAGCTAAAGCAAGCGGAGGAGGAGCCGTGAGTTACTGGTTTCTAGTTTCTGGTTTCTAGTTTCTAGTTATGCACTGGGAATTAAAGTCATGTCTGTTGTAGTACCCGATCATGATTGGTACACGGCTAAGAGCCGAGAGCTGGGGGCTGTTTCACGTTGTCCTTTTGCCACTGTTAAGACATGCCCACGCTTTTACCAGAGCCTCTCGCTTCTGGGCGAGGCCGGTAGCACGAGGATCGAAGAAAAAGAAGATAAGAGGTTGCTGAAGCGATGGAAGAAGTCAGACTTGTGGCCGCAAACAAAGGAGCAATACACATCGATATCAGGGTCAGAGGGTAACCCTACGTCCTTTGGTAACTTTTGCCCTGAGGTAGCATTTGAGCGCTTCGGGTACTTCGCATCTGTTCTTGTGCGACAAGGCGACGAGATAGATCGGGACGCTGCGCATAAAAGACTTGGGAAAGAAACACCGGTCAAACACGACTGGCGGTGGGCATGGGCATCAATCAAGCCACAGCATTACGCAGATTGTCCACTTTTTTCCGTGCTCTCCCAACGTAACAATAAGTTGCCCTCGACAATAAAAGACCTTTGGTAGAAAAGACCGATTGGTATAGTTATTCTTGGCGTCATTATCACAGTAATTGGAGGCATTGTCCTCAAATTATGTTGAACATACGACTACAGAACAACCTTCCACAGTGTAGGGTTTCTCTTAACCGCATTACTTCAATTAGAAGAATTCATGAAAATCAACTGAAATAGCCCGCTTGATAGCCGGCCTCATGAGCTACCTTAAGCAATCCGGCATCAAAGGCGCAAAGTACAGATAGTCCATATGAACCCCTATCCTCAATGGAACAGAATTCCCAAAACTAGAAACCAGGAACCAGAAACTTGAAACTTGTTCAGAACGCTGCCGGCAGGCTCGTCCCCAATGAGGTCAACGGCACACCACAGACGCCCTTCCAGGGTGTAGGCAAATACCGGCCCACCGGCAACAAGGCCGCCCCGCCCCTGCGCACCTGCGCTGACTACCCTCCTGATGGCGACAAGCTGGTCGGCTCCATCAAGGAGGCCCTGCAGCAGGCCGGCCTCCGGGACGGCATGACCATCTCCTCGCATCATCATTTCCGTGACGGCGACCTGCTCATGGTGCAGGTGTTTGACGCTGTGGCTGAGCTGAGGGTGAAGAACCTGCGGTGGTTCCCCTCGGCCTCCTTTCCCTGCCACGAGCCGATTATCAAGCACCTGGAAAGCGGCGTTATCGGCTGGATCGAGGGGTCCATGAACGGTCCCTTAGGAGAATACGCTTCTGCGGGGAAGATGAAGGGTACAGCGGTGCTGCGCAGCCACGGCGGGCGTTGGCAAGCGGTACAGGATGGCGAGGTGCACATTGACATCGCCGTGATCGCAGCCCCGACCGCCGACCCCTTCGGCAACGCCACCGGTGACCGGGGTCCCTCGGCCTGTGGGCTGCTGGGCTTCGGCCTGGTTGATTCCATCTACGCCGACAAGTCCATCGTTGTCACTGACAACCTGGTACCCTTCCCCTGCATCCCCTGGCAGATCATGGGGCAGAATATTGACTACGTGGTGGAAGTGGACCGGATCGGCAATCCGGAGGAGATCGTCTCCGGCACCACCGAGCTCACCCGCTCACCCGACCGCCAGTATATTGCCGAGCTCACCGCCGAGTTCGTGCGGGCGGCTGGCATCCTGCGGGACGGTTTCAGCTTCCAGGCTGGAGCGGGGGGCACCTCCCTGGCCTTCGCCATCTACCTGAGGGAGATGATGAAGGAAGCAGGGATAAAGGCCCGTTTCATCCGGGGCGGCTCCACCAAGTACCTGGTCGAAATGCTGGAGGAGGACCTTACCGACTTTATCCTGGACGGCCAGACCTTCGACCTGGAGGGTGTGCGCTCCATGCGGGAGAATCCCCGGCATATCGACACCTCACCGTTCACCTCCTACAACTGGCACGGCAAGGGCAACTTCGCCAGTATGGTGGACGTGGTGGTGCTGGGCGCCACCGAGGTGGACGTGAATTTCAACGCCAACGTATTGACCCATTCCGACGGCATCCTGCTCCACGGCATCGGCGGCTGGCAGAACTGCCTGTTCAGCAAGTGTACTATTCTGCCTATCCCCTCGTTCCGGGATAGGATTCCCATCATCGTTGACCGCGTCACTACCCTCTGTGGACCCGGCGAGCTTATCGACGTCATTGTTACCGAGCGGGGCATTTCCATCAACCCCCGGCGGAAGGACCTCATCAAGACCACCAGAGACAGCGGCCTGCCGATCCGGCCCATCTGGGAGATCAAGGCCGAGGTGGAGGAGCTGTGCGGCGGCCCACCGGCTAAGCCGGAGTTCACCGACCAGATCATCGGCATCGTCAAGTGGGTTGATGGAACGGTGATGGACAGCATCTTCAGGGTGAAATGACTTGGGGTTGATGCTCGATGCTGGATACTCGATGTTACTTGGTTTACAAGATATGAATTGGCCCAATAAAAACAAACGAGAACAATTTGAGATCAGCGGTTTCGTTAAAGCCTACGCCAGGCTCCCGGAGGCACGCCAGTTTGAAATCGTCACCAAATCTGAGGCCCCAGACTATATTTTGAGGGATGCCGCGACGGATAAGGAGTTCGGTGTCGAACTCACCTCTGTCTACATTGATGATCGAAGTGTGCCCGATTTTCATAAGAAAGAGGGGAAAGGGATCATATTTGTCCCCCATGACGAAGGAATGCTTGAACGGTACACCCAAAGACTTATTGAGGCCATCGTCGACAAAATATCCAAAGCGCGGAAGCATTACAGCACCAAAAGACCGCTTATTCTGGCGGTCTATATAAACGAATATATATCGATCTATCTGGGCAGAGATGAATTGGAATCCTTTGTTCATAGGTACAAGGGTGTTTTCGATTCTGTAGCACCCTTCGTAGAAGTCGTTTTTTGGAACCTTAATAATGAAGGTGTTTTCCGGGTTCGGCCCGAATCGACGTCTTAATACTGGGTAGAGGGAGTATTGGCACCAGGGATTGTCACGTGGTGAAAGCGCTGTCGGATTGGATTCCTCGCTACGCTCGGAATGACACTTCTGCATAGAAGTTGTTAAATTGTAGCCGTTATGTCTAGGATTCCGACGATACCTGAGGAGTGGATATCCCGCGAGGACACCGTTTGCCGAAATGATCGTATTGCTCGCCTTAAATGGCTTGCATCAATATATCCCCCTGCAGAATACATCACCTTTTCCGGGGGGCTAATGTCGAAGTTAGTCTTCGAGGAGATGCGTTACTGTTTCGTGTACGGCCAATTTTTAGCTACAATCGTGCTCGGGATGGCCTATCTTGAGCGTATACTTGCGGCCAAGTTTTACGCGGCTGGACGGGATGATCTCGAGCGTGCTAGCATTGCTAATCTGCTCAACGAAGCGTATAACGCTAGCATATTAAATAAGGATGAGGTTGACGAGCTCGACAGAATTAGACGCACGCGCAACCCTATCACTCATTTTCGTAGGCCACTTGCGGATGATTCCGTGGAGTATCGATCGCTCCTTGAAAATGATGTTCCTTATGAAGTGCTGGAACGGGATGCAGAGGCTGTTGTCCGTGCGGCTATGAAAGCACTCGGGAAGGATGCGGTCTAATCGCCTGAGATAGGCAAAAGATCACACCATCTGCGAAGGGTAAATCTTGGCATGACTGTCTTGTTCCCAATGGCGGCTCTTTCCTTATTGTAGGGTCGTTGTTTAATGTCATTCTGAGCAAAGCGAAGAATCTGGCTTTATTATATAATTCCAAGGAGAACCATGAGCACTCAAGAAGATGTTCTAAGAATTTGGCCTGAAATCGAATGGTTAAAGGATAACAAGCTGCGGGAGAAGGTCGTTAACGCCTGGATTTACGCTCTTGAAAACAGCGTGCTCTCGCTGGAAGACCTGGAGAGGATCCCCTTCTCCCTGCTCATCAAGGACTGCAAAGTGACCTTTATAAACCACAAGCGCACCTGCGTGCAGCTGGCGGTGGATATCGCCCGGCGCATGCAGGAGAACTTCGGTGATGAGATCAGCATCGACATGGACACCCTCATCGCCGGGGCTATCCTGATCGACGTGGGCAAGCTGCTTGAGTATGAGATCGTGGACGGCCAGCTCACCACCAGCGATGCGGACAAGCTCGTCCGGCACCCCTTCAGCGGGTTGGCCATCGCCGACCGCTGCGGCCTGCCGCCCCAGGTGCAGCACATCATCGCCACTCACTCCAAGGAGGGCGACCTGGGCCGGCGCACGGTGGAGTCCATTATCGTCCACCACGCCGATTTTGTCAGTTTTGAGCCCTTTAGGGAGTAATATGTAGTTATATTTAGGTAGTCCGATAGGATTTTATCGGGAATTGACTATGGAAACGAAGAGATTAACACTTGAAATGGAAGGTCCCAAGATAAGGGCGTCTAAGTTCCGGAAAGCAGTAAATACTTTCCTGGATCTTATAGATGAAGTAGCAAAGGACGTCACCGAAGAGAAAAGTGGTGTACAGTGGTTTGTGACAGTAAGACCAGGGAGTGTGATTGTAGATTTTGTACCAGAGCCGGATAAAGCCCCCCCACATCGTGTCGAAGCTGTCCCGGAAGTTATTGGCACAGGCTTAGAGCTACTTGAAACGAAGCAAGGGCGTCCTCAATACTTTTCTGATTATGCACTGGAAAGAGCACTTGAG
Organism: uncultured archaeon; assembly: GCA_964600735.1. Lineage (GTDB taxonomy): Archaea > Asgardarchaeota > Heimdallarchaeia > Heimdallarchaeales > Kariarchaeaceae > LC-2. The sequence goes on along the minus strand of CAZRLL010000209.1, from coordinate 1,414 downwards.
CTGGCGTCTGTCATTGATATTGGGGAAAGTGGTCTTGATGCTGTCCGAGTTAGAGTAAATGGCAAATCCAATCTTCTAACTCATAAGACTGTTGCTGCCATTGAAGATCTATTGAAGACACCCGTAAGTACATTTGGGACTATTGAAGGGAAATTACAAACCTTCTCTGTCAGGGGTGGTATTCATTGCGTAATATATGATTCTTATACTGATCACGCTGTTCGATGCAATTTCCATTCGGCGGATACCGAGCTATTCGAAAGAATTACACAGCACTTTAGAAAACGAATCATTGCCTACGGCAAAGTCCATTATAAGAAAGATGGCGAACCGAAGACTATATGGATAGATGATTTTCGAATCTTGCCTGAACAAGAAGACTTGCCAAAGTTTAAAGATGTTTACGGAATCCTAAGCCAGGATTAAAAATAATGGATCATCGCTATTGGGATTCATCTGTATTCCTCGCTTGGTTAAAACCGGAACCGGAAAAAGCAGAGAAATGCAAAGGCGTTATACAGTTGGCAGAGAAAGGTGATCTTAAGATATTGACTTCTGCAATTACGCTCACTGAAGTCATCAAACTCAAGGGAGCACCACAGCTCAAAGAAGAGCAAGAAGAAACTATTCGACTATTCTTTCAAAACAATTTCCTTATTGTTCGAAATCTAGACCATTTTGTTGGGGAGTACGCAAGAAATCTTATATGGAAATATTCTCATTTAAAACCAAAAGACTCAATACATCTGGCTACAGCACATTTGCATAGGATTGAGTTCTTGGACACTTTTGATGATGATTTAATTAAACTTGATGGACTGATAAAAAATCCAAATATAAAAATTGGCCCACCGAATGTTAGCTCTCAGGAAGAGCTGGATTTATAACAAGGATTAGGTTTTTTGTTGCGCAAGATACGCAGCAGTACTTTCACGATTTCGTTCTGATAACACTTTATATATTGGCCTTGTTAAAGATACCCCTGGAGGAGTTGTGCCACAAAATCTTGTCGAAAAGATCGCCCAGCACTTCGCCATAGGTCTCGAGCCGGGCCAGGTCGTCCACAGCGGCAACTTCATTACCATCCAGCCGGCCTACGTCATGACTCACGACAACACCGGCGCGGTGATGAACAAGTTCCGAGCCATCGGCGCTTCCCGCATGGCCATTCCCCGCCAGCTGGTGTTCGCCCTGGATCACAACGTACAGGACCATAGCGAGACCAACCTGGCCAAGTACATCGCCATCGAGGCCTTCGCCGACGAGATGGGCGTGGACTTCTACCCGGCGGGTCGGGGCATCGGCCACCAGATCATGTGCGAGGAAGGCTACGCCTGGCCGGGCAGCTTCGTAGTGGCTTCGGACAGCCACAGCAACATGTACGGCGGGCTGGGCTGCCTGGGCACGCCGGTGG
>CAZRLL010000208.1:0-6287 GCA_964600735.1 uncultured archaeon | reverse complement strand
CTCCAGATTAATATCGCTCTGGCATGATCTTGTAGGAAATCTAATGCCTTATAGTTGGCTGCAATTGCCAGAATGAACAAAAACCCCAATGCAAGTAAGATTTGGTAAATAGTACTGGATATTTTTGAGTCATCAAAGATTGTTGTACGAGTCGCAGCAAAGTTTACTACTATTGCTGAAACTCCGATAAATACCAATGACACAAATAGTGCTCCGATTGTTTGATCATCAATTTCTAGTATATCAGGACTACCTGTTGTTGAAGAGCTCATTGGTTGCCAAATAATATACCTAAAGAAGAATATATCGGATATTAAGTTAATACTAGCTGCTTTTCTCGCAAATTAAATAACATCTTTCAAATCAGTTTAATTCACTATTTCCAGCGTCATACGTGGAAAATTAGCAATACTTATTGTTGAATCAATTCGATTCTTGATTACATTTTATATTAAATTAAATTACCAATGATAATTAAAAAATATTATAATGATTTCTTCTTCGATACTAGACCACAAAATCATTAATTAGTAATTCAAAATCCCGTTTTGACCGTATTTTGCAAGAGATGGAAACCACCAGACAAGAGCTACAAAAATTCCTAGAAATTGCTGGAACTCATGCAGATAATAAGATGAAGGGGTTGCGATCAAAAGCAGAAAAACGATTGCGTGAAACGGATAAACGATTAATTCATATCTCTGAGAATGGTGAATTATTTAACGAATCGATTGATGAAAATTCTGGTGCAATGGATAAGTATTCCCAACGCATATATGATAAAATAGATGAAACTATTAATTCCTTAGAAAAACCAGAAAAATTTTCCCGACGAAATTTGGAAGATTATGCTGAAAGTGTCAGAAATGCGATGTTGGCTCAAGATGAAATTCTAATCAAATATGTAAAATTATTAAAAGGGACAAAATATAAAAAAAGGGTAAAATCACTTTCAAAATCACTTCAAAAGCTAAATGGCGATTTAGCTAAATTTGAACGATTTATAAAAGAAGATTATGCTCCATACTCAGATGTAGAGAATACTTCAGATATCATTCAAGGAACAATAGAGAAGTTGGAGGATTTTGAAGATAAATATTCATTCTTACTAGAAAAAGAGCAGCTGGTTTTAGAAAAAGATATAGAAATCCAAAAAATTGAAGACGAATTAAAATCACTTGATGAGCATCCTGAAAGATTAGTATACCAGGCTGCAGTAAATGATTATAATGAGACACAGAAAGATTTGGATTACCAATTTTCTAATCTACGAAAGGCGTTGAGGAAATATGAAAATATTTTGGCCAAAAGTAGGGAGAAAATTGATACTACACTGATTAAAGAATTAGTTAAGGATCCAGCAAATTGTCTAGCCAATCAGTCTTCACTTGGGGGAATTGAAAATCTGCTGAGGATTATTCAGCAACAACTTATTGATGCTACCCTTCAGCTGAAAAGGGATAAACGGGAAGCAACAAAAGCAGATATTGAGAAACTGCTAAATGGGGAGTTAAAAGTGAATTGGGACAAATCAAAACATGTTGTTAAAAAGAAAGAAGATAGTCGACAAAGGTTGTCAGATTTGGATCTGGATAATAAATTAAATAAAATGAAGATTACCTTTGATGCTGCTAAAAGAGATAGAAACAGGATAGTAGAAAGGGAAATAAGAGACATAGAAAATGTAAATTCAGAAATACAAAAGAAAATTGATGAAATTAATGTTAGATTAAGTAGTATATCCGCTGAAGATGTCAAAATAATCTCAAATTTTCCGGGCATCCCTGATTGGGGAACTCTAATTTAGACAAGTCACATTTTTGGAGATTTACAGTATTTAAATTACACATTTTGGTAAAAAAAATCTATATCTTTAATTAGTGTAACTGTCAACACTAATTGTGTAGAAGAAATAAAATCTGTAAAAAGAGATTATTTCAATATCCTTAAACATATTCCTAAAGAATTAGGATTTGTTATTAGGGAAGTGAGTCTATGTTATCGCGCACCAATTTTACTCCCATTCTCGATTCGCTGTTTGGACATTCATCAGTTTTTGCTGTTGTTATCGCCAATGAAGAGGGATTCCCCCTAGCCTATCGCTCAAAAGATGCTACTGCATTTTCAGGTAATGATGCTGAAGTAGCAGCTGCTCTAGTATCATCTTTAATTGGTAAAACTAAATCCGCAGTTGAAAGAATGGATCGTGGAACTGTGAATTTCTTTACAATTGATGTGAGTTCGGGAGAAATCTTAGTTGCACTCGAAAGTGATTATGTTGTAATCGCTATCCGTGAAAAAGAAAAGTAGTTTAAACAGGCAGAATCACGTTAAGATATCTATATTATGTATTAGCTTATTGTTACTATTCATTGATTGATTTTTTCCAATGAGAGGAAATTGTTTCCATCGCATTTACAATTGTTTTCTTGTTATTATATGTTTTAATGATTTTTTTGGCTTGCTCAGTACTATTAATTTTCATATACATTTCACTTAAAATCGGAAATACTCTAATAACATTATCTACAATCGTTATATCGGCATTCAATGAGGTCCTTGATAAGGGATTAAGATCGATAGTAATTACTTTTTTACCCAGCTTGATTAGAGCTTCGGATCGATCACCATCTTCCAGGGGAACAAGGACAACATCCGCAACATAAATACCTCTCTTGTCCACGATTCTCCTCTGGCTACTTAATTCGGATATTGTCTCCCAATACTTTTCATCAAGACCCAATACATCTGGAAAATCATAATACTCAAACAATTCATTTATTGCCTTAATTCTATCAGGGCTTCTATAAAATAAATTCACTTCAAGACGTATTCCTGAAATCTTGCTAAATTCTATCATATCTTTAAGACATAATACACATGTATTTCCATTCACTGATATCACCGGATGCTTTGCTAAATAGAGCATGGCACTAGCTGCTTTAATTGCTTCTTTGGCTGATTCAATTGTCCTCTCACCAATAAGATAATCAAATGCCTCACCTCTACCATGTGCTATCAATCCAGCTTCAGCAACGATTTTTTTGTGCATGCCATCAATTATTGCATGTCTAGTCCTTAATGAATCTGCACGAGGATGATCATCTGGTATAGCACTCATAATTACAATTTGAAGGATATCAAAATATTTTGTAAAACTTGGGATTCAATTCAAATTATATGGGGTTTTTTATTAGTTATCTGAGTTATACAATAATGAATTCCTTCATTTTCAAGCCATGATATGACTAGTTTCTCATCGTTGGGAAGGATCACTAGAGTCTCTCCGATCATTGCCATTGTAACTAGATCCTCACCAATCTCAAATAATTGCTTACGTGCATTTTGGATGTTTGTAGTACTTAATCCACTGGATTCCATAAAATCTTGACTTAATCGGATTAGTTTTACTAGGTTAACACTATTAATGTCTTCCACTCTTTTTACAGCTGCAATACCTGATTTCGTCAATTTTGCGACTTGTTCCTTTGATTTTAAAACAGATGATGTACTTAAAGGAGCAAAAAATGCAAATATTATTTTCCTATCTTCATATAGCGATAAAGTCTTGCAAATATTTGGTCCCCCTTGGCTTAATCTAATTTCTATTCCAGACGTAATTTGGCCTACAACAGAACCTAATCCAGTTTTATTCACAACTTCAGTGATGTGGGCAAAATTGTAAAGTTCATCTCTATTAACTTCAGATTTGAAATATTCATTAGATGCCAGAAGTGTACCAATAGCTCCTGCACCAGATGTAGAAAGACCGTGACCAATTAACAATTCTGAGTGATGAGATATTTTAAGGTGTTCTTTTTTGTCAATATGCTCTCGAAGAATGCTTAATGCATGAATAGAGACTTTTCCATCTATTGGTTTATCGTTCCAAAATACCTGATCCCGGTTGGCACCTTGAACGCTTGTAATAACACCTGGATCAACATTTATTCCTGCTCCAAGCGATCCCATGTGAAGTGGGTCTTTGAAGTCTTGTGGTACTGCAAAAAAAAGTGTTGCATGTCCAGGTACCCATGCTTGATTCGACATTATTTCACCTAAGTATTTTTTTGAAAATTAGTTGTGAGGTATTATGTGAAACCATTGTAAAATTACTTTACGCTAAATTCCATTAAACAGTAAGGATCCCTTTTTTCAGCGGGGTAGAAACCCGTGAAAGAAAACTCCTTTTCACTAAGTTCACTAAGACAGCCCTTCCATAGACCCATAGCAAAATCACAGATTGACCGATTTTGATCTCCAATATTTGGTCCACACCTATCCCCTGGATTCAAAGCACAAAATGCTCTTGCTTTTATATCCCGTATTATCGACCCTATTTGAGATCCATCGATAATTTCCTGGGTAATAGGATTGCTTTCATTACTAAATGCTTGGGTTATTGCATGTCCAAAGAATCCACCTAAACGGGATCCAGCCTCAACAGGTGAAGTATTTGCTTCGACAGATTGCTGAACCAAATATGAAATTAAGCTCGTTACATTTTCCCTCTCATCAGATGATTGTTGATCCTCTATTGGATTCTTCCCATACCATGACTGACAAAATTCAACCAATACATCTTGTAGTATAAGATGAAGTCGACTAATGGATAATTTATTTGACAAGATTGGCAAAAATATTTGGGACGTATCAATATCTGATGATGTCGATGCGACTGGTTTGCTAACTGTTTTAACCGTCTTCTTAGGAGTTTTTGTTTCTGTAGGTTTTGGTTTGGGTTTAGCTTGTTCAGTTTTCCTTCCCTTAATAGCTTTCAGATCAATTGTATAAATCGGTCCATTGTGAATGTCAATATTCACGACTGCATCAATTTCTCTTCCCAAAATATGGAACCCTAATGCTTTACTGAAAGTTCCGACCATTAATTTTAATCCAACCACTGAATTAGGGTGTTGATCCAAAAATCTATTTGATCCCAGAATGATATTAGCATCATTTGCGGATGTTAATTTAATTTGAGCATTCTTCCAGCCCATGGCATTAAAAACAACTTGAACTTGTTCATTAATGCTGTAACTTTCAGTCGGTTTGAATAAGTCTTTAATGACCGCAGAAGCTATATTGGTATATGATCTGGAACTACTGTCATCGTTTGAAGAGTCTTCAGCGAGATATTGTAATGTTTTTATTAACATTCTAATGGTCTGACTAGCTTGAGCCTTTTCTGAACCACTTTTAGCCCATGTACTTAATCCCAATCCTTAACTAGCTCCTGAGTACTATTTTACTCAATATTATTTATAATACTGGATATAGTAACATGATAATTTGAATATAATTATATTTATTTGGTAGATATCAAATTTTGTAATTATAGAAACGCAATCATATTAAATCTCGATTATTACAATTTATTATTTTATTATCTGATTTTAAGATGGAAAATCTAAAAATAAATTAAAATAATTTTAATCAATGCTAATAGGAAGGATTTACCGAAATAAAAATGAAGAATATGGTATTGTCAAAAATCAATTTTGGTATGGTGTTGAGGAATGGAAACGAAATGATCTAGGGATTGAAAATTTCTTAATTGATGACGAATTTTTAACACCCGATATATCAGAGCCCACCTGTAAAATCAACAATGAAAGTCTCATTTGGCTTCCTCCAATCGCTCGACCAGGAAAAATTATTTGTGTAGGGAGAAATTATCTTGAGCATGCTTTGGAACAAGATAAAACTGCTGAAGAAAAGCCACTTCTTTTTTCAAAGTATAGCTCATCTCTGACCGGTCATTTATCTCAAGTACCATATCCGCAGCATACCGAAAATCTTGACTATGAAGTTGAATTAGCAGTTGTGATTGGTAAAAAAGCGACAAAAATCTTATTAGATGAGAATCCGATGGATTATGTGTTCGGATATAGTGTTGCCAATGATGTTACAGCAAGGGATGTTCAAAAAGAGGAAAAACAATGGACTAGAGGTAAAGCGTTTGATTATAGTCTCCCAATTGGACCCACAATAGTGACATCTGATGAGGTTACAAATCCCTCTAGTAGAGAAATTTGGTTAACTGTAAATTCTGAAAAGAGACAATTAAGTAATACATCGAATATGATTTTTGATATTCCTTATTTAATACGATATATTTCACAAGACATTACATTGGAACCTGGAGATATTATATTAACTGGTACTCCCTCAGGTGTGGGATTTTATATGGATCCAAAAGCCACGTTAAATCCAGGAGATTTAGTAGCATGTGGAATTACTGGCATAGGTGAATTAAGGTTTACAATAGAAAAGAGTAATTTTTA
>CAZRLL010000207.1:0-6374 GCA_964600735.1 uncultured archaeon | reverse complement strand
TGAACGGTGATTTTATTAATAATACACTATACAATAATTATACTACTATTCTTTACCCAGAATATGCTACTTCAGCCATTTCTAATAACACTTTCAATTCAGTATTCATGAATATAAATATTAAATGGGATGCGTTTATTAATAACATTATTAATGTTAGCAGTGCTCATATCTACGTTGACTATAATCCAAAAATTACAAACAATACATTCTACGCGAATGATATTCATTTCGATTATTTCAGACCTAATGGTGAAATATATTACAATGAATTCATTAATTGTAGTGTCACCATAGAGTACATTTATTCTGAGTTTACAGAAACGGCAGAAAATGATGAGTTCTTATTCAACATATTGACTAATTCCACTTTGGTAATTATCGACTCAGTTGATCCGACAATATCAATAGTTCCTGATTGTCTGGTGTGTGATACTAATTCTGAACAACTTCTGATTTGGAAGGCTAGTGTTGAAGTAAATCCCGATATTTATCGGATTTATGTAAATAGTGTATTGAACGAATCGGGGCCTCTGATTCTAGATACTGATAACTATTTTAATCTAGACAACCTTGGATTGGGGACATTTAATGTAACTCTTGTAATCTATGATACTTTTGGTAATTATGCCAACGAGACTGTATTTATCGAGAATTATGATGGGTTGGCACCTGTACTCTACAGTAGTAATTACGAAGTTAATGTCAAAATTGGAATATCCTCCTTGTTTTACTGGACTGCAAAAGACATATATCCAGATGATTACGAAATTTGGCTGGATGATGAGTTGCTGGTTTCTGGAAATTGGACATCAGGCAAGTACGTGCCCTATGTATTTAATGAGGATGGTTTGTTGATGGAGGGAACTCACAATGTAACTATTATATTTTATGATACTAGTGGACAATCGGTTAGTGATACAGCGTTCGTAAATATCTATTCAGGTGCTATCCCTACAGATACTACCGATACTAATATACCCACCACTGGTTCAACATCAGAACCAGGGAATACAACTGATAAATCAACGACAGAAAAAGATTCAGAGAATTCCTCCTTAAAATCAGACAGCTCTACTACCGGTTCCTTGTGGTTAATTGTTTTTGATTTGATTATTTTGTATATAGTCTATAGGAAAAGAGTTTTGGCTATCATTGATAGATAATGTTTATTTAATGCGATTATTATGATTAAAGTATCCAGCCCGTTCGAAAATCCTCTTTGCTAATTTTATTGATCATAATTATATTCATTGCATCTTTCACGGAGATTGATATATCCGGGAAATCCGACGATGAGGCCATCGAGTATATTGACTTAACAAACATAAATTTAAAAAGTAATTACAATATCACCCATTCTAATTACTATCAAGATTATTGGATTCTCGGTGGAAATAGATTCGTTACTATTGATTACATGAATTATTCCTCCACATCGTTGGTAGATATCGTAATTATGATCTATAATACAATCAATAATAAATATTTAGAGACCACGATTGCACGCACCAATGAGGGCTCAGATTTGTCATTGTCATCGATTGTTACACGAGATAATGTAGTTGAGGTTGCCTACAGTCAGAGCAATTCTAATTATTCAATTATTACAATAAGCAGAATCGATTTATTTTCAAATGTCGTAATTGAAAATGATAGTATCGAGTTCAATTCCTATGCTTCTATCGTTGCTAGTGATTATATCAGTAAGAAGCATGTATATTTCATTAGTAATTCGACCGTTTATACAACAAATTCATTAACTTACGTTTGGTCAATTAATAACAAGCCGATGACAATTAACATTGGTCAAGTGTTAAAGACAGTTAATGCAGGACAGATTAAAGGCACCAATGTTTATAATGAATCGATTATTATTCTGTCGAAATCAATAACTACTCCTGACTATATCTTAAATCGATTAATATTTGATGATGACGGGATTGATACCTCTTGATCATGAGAGAGGTTTTCCCCTTTCACTGAAATTTATTTATTATGAAAAGTCAAGAATTCTTTTTCGGCTTGATCGTTTAGAAGAGGCATTGGACGTATGTGAGCTTGCATGGAAATTAATCCCAGATCGTTTTTCTCCAGATATTTTACCCACTGACTTCTACGAATTTGATATCTTACATCTTAAGCATAACATTTTATTGAATTTAAATCGTGATATTGAAGCTTTGGATATGCTTGATTTAATAATAAATGATTTTAATCCTAAAGACACCTCTTTTTACGAATCCATAAAGGCAGCAGAAGGTACTGCCAATTGGGAACGTATGAAATGGACTGAAAAATATGATCACTCGATTATATGTAAAATTACATTGTTGAGCCTGAAAGATGAATTATACGATGCTTTGGACCTATCAGAATTGACTCTGAGCCGATTTAAAACCGAAATGGGATTCAATGCTGAAATTGATGAAACTCGTAAAATGAATTATTATCAAATTATTACAATGAATGCAAGATTTCTTACTCAATTGGAGAGATACGAAGAAGCTGAAGATGCGTATTTAGAATCGCTGGAACTAAACAACGATCCTGACATAATTCTGTTATATGCCGCATCATTAATATCAAATTCAGAATTTGGAAAAGCTATGAGATTACTTCAGAATGGTTTGACATCATATCCTGAAAATCTAAAAATGATGAATATGCTTAATAAATTAGATTTGTGATCAACATCATGTTCCAGAACCATAAAGATGTACAACTAATGCTATTTAATACCATAAAGATGGACGACTTTTTCTACATATCGTTATTCCCCCAAATAAGTTAGAAATTATAGTTAGATATGCAATAGACCGTATTTATAAGGTATAAAAGTGAGAAGAATTGTAATTGTTTTGAGTTTAAATTATATTTCCCTAAGGAAAACATTAATAGTGTGAATTTTATAACTGTGGGAAAAGATGGTACTAATGAAGGTGGATGTAAAATAGCCCGCATCATGATAGTGGATGACTCGAATTATCTACGTGCTACACTTCGTGCTGCATTTGAGAAAGCTGGACATGAAGTTGTGTCTGAAGCAGACAATGGTGAGGCAGCAATTGAAAAATATGCTAAAAGTAGACCTGATGTAGTAACAATGGATATTGTTATGCCAAAAGGAAATGGACTTCAAGCAATTGCAAAAATCATGCAATTTGATAAAAATGCAAGAATTATAGTAATTACTGCACTAGGTCATGAACCGATGATACGAAAAGCATTGAGTTTCGGTGCATTGAATTTTGTGATCAAACCAGCTGAAACTGAGGAAGTTTTGCAAGCTGTCGATGGTGTCCTAAGCGGAATGTGAGTTATAAATGAGTCTTGAAGAAATCAGATGGAATCCATGGCTCGATGATATGGCTCGAATTGTTGAATCAATGACTGAAGCAATTGATTTGTTGATGGATGATAACAATGATCAAAATGGCATTGAAAAAATAAAAATCGAATTGCACAGTATAAAAGGACTATATGATTCTGTTGGATTAAAAACAAGCACTCAAACGATATTCGAGCTAGAGGAGAGTGTGCACGCTTCAGATGATGGTTTGGATGAATCTTTAATTGAAAGGCTTTCAAAAGCTTTGGTAAAAATTAAGGAATTAGTTAACGTAGTGAGAAGAGATAAACCGAAACCAAATGAAATTGACTCCGTGGACAAGGCTATTGGCTTTGAAGCGATATTGGTAAAATTTGGGTCTGAGTATATTGTTGAAATTGAGATCGCTGGAGAAAGATCTCTGAGATCAGCAAGAGGTTTAGGGGTTTTTAATTCAATTAAACGTTTTGCTACAATAAAATCCAGCACACCACCTGAAGAGGATCTTTATCTTGACGCAAAATTTGATAATTTGATAATGACTATTTTTACTCGGGAAGATATGGAAAGCTTCCATAGAACGATTAGCAGCTTACCAAATGTTTCAAATGTCACTATTGAAAAGGTGGCTAAAGAGGAAGAGAGAGAAGAAATCAGTGAAGAAGACTTAGCTCAAAATTTAACTATTCGAGTACCACTTTCCAATATTCGAGCAATTGAAAGTGGTCTCGCAACTCTCTCAATTCACGTAGAAGCTCTGAAATCGGAAGTAGTCACGTCCAGAGGAGTTGAAGAATTATCAGGAATTGATAGGGCTTTTGAGAGAATTCAATCAGATATCAAAAAGATGAGAAAAGTTCCTTTGGACAGTATAACTACCACCTTCCCTTCAATGGTCAAAAGACTTGCCAAGCAAGAAGGTAAAGATATTGATTTACTAATTCAGGGTAGATTTATAACACTTGATCGATCATTGGCCAATCATTTAATTGATCCTATTACTCAAATAATTAGAAATGCAATCTCACACGGTATTGAAGGACCAGCTGAACGCAGAGAACTAAAGAAGGATCAAACAGGTAGGATAGTTATCAATGCCTCCAGTGACAGGGATAAAATTCGGATTAGAATAATGGATGATGGTTACGGAATTGATGAAAATAAAATTATTCAAAAAGCTAATAAAATGAATATTCCAGTCTCTTCGGGTATGGATCAAGATGATATTTTTAACTTAATTTTCCATAAAGGATTTAGTTTATCAGAAGGAGGACAAATATCAGGGAGAGGAATAGGACTTTATTCTGCTAAGGAAAGAATTTCTCAAATTGGGGGTAATCTAACTGTAACCTCAGATTTCGGCAAAGGAACCACATTTACAGTAGAATTTTCAGATCCAGACGCATTAAGTCGTAACCTAATATTTACGATAAATGAAGATACTTATGCTATCCCGTCCTCTGAGGTCGAACAGGTATTAATTGTCGATTTCGCTAGTTTAAAAATGGACACTGATGTAAAAGCAACTATGCCTTATGAGGGAAAAACCCTTCCAGTAACTATTATGAGACATTTAATCACCGCAAATGGTTCATCCGATTCAACCCAGAAAACTAACGGAAAGAATGAAATTTTATTAGTGTGTAGAGGCAGAAAGACACTGATCGGATTATTAATAGACAACCTTCTTGATGAGAGATTAGTAAATATAAGACCTTTGAATCCTTTATTACAAAAATATGAGTTATTCAATGGTACACTCGCTGGCAGAGATCGAGAAGTTATTCTCGTTGTCAATCCAGCATCAATAATGTAGGTATAATATATGACGACTAGTGAAGAAGTATTTACAGAAGCAGAAATGGAAGCATTTAAGGAACTGGGAAATGTGGGTGCAGGACATGCTGCGATTGCACTTACAAAATTGTTTTCGAAAGAAGTGGATATGTCAGTTCCATTTATTAGATCCGGAACTCCGTTGAAAATTTCTAATGAGATCAATTTGGATGAGAATGAGTTAGTAGGATTTTCCTTAACCGAGGTAACCGAACCGTTGAAGTATCGTCTATCGGTATTATTTAAGAAAGAGGTAATCATTAGTGTTTTACAGCTCTTATCAAGCACTTCAAAAACAAACATTAAGAATGAGAATGATTTAACAGATATGCAAAAATCACTTGTTCAAGAAATTGGCTCTACCATTGTTTTAAGGTATATTGCAGCATTAAACAAGATGTTGAAAATAGAATCTATGCCCGAACTGGCTCCGAAGTTTAAATTAATGAAGTCTGTTGAAGCCCTAGCAGAAGCTAGTTACGATGTGAAAAGAGATCTAATTCTAATTCAACTTGACTTGTTTACTGACGAAGCTAAGTTTGAATGCCATCTTTTTATTCAACCTCATCCCGATTCTGTTGAAGAATATCGGAAAGCGTTTTTTCAGTGATTGTTTAATTCACAATTAATAAAAAATATTTTAAATTGATTTCATCAGATTATTTCCTGCAGGTGGAATTGCTCATGATTATAATAATATACTGCATTCAATACAAGGTAATATTGAGCTGATGATGCTCAGTGAAGGTCTCAACAATGATCAAAATGAGATAATGCATGAATTATTTTATGCGACTAAAAGTGCTTCAGATTTAACAAAACAATTACTCACATTTTCAAAAGGGGGACTTGGTCCGACTAAAATCCAATCATTAATTCCTGTTATTAATAAAGCTGTATCATTAAGTTTGAGTGGATCAAACTCAAAATGTGTTATTGAATTCGAGGTCAGATATCCTACAAGCAAAATTAATCAAGGACAAATTCATCAGGTCATGAATAATTTATTAATTAATGCCGATCAATCAATGCCTTCTGGTGGATTAATTACATTAACTGTAAAAAAAGTCACTAAAAATTATAATGACCGGGAAGATAAATTCATAGAGATTTCAATCAAGGATAACGGAGACGGTATTGCATTAGAACATCGCGACAAAATATTTACTCCCTATTTCAGTACGAAAGAAAAAGGTTCAGGATTGGG
>CAZRLL010000206.1:0-6467 GCA_964600735.1 uncultured archaeon | reverse complement strand
GCAAGTCAACAATGCCCGATCTGGGATCATGGTTAAAATCACTGCTTACTAATTGTCGCCATTCAGTCCCTAGTATCCCATTAAGTTGATTTTTTTCTGCTTCTTGAAAAGCATTTTGAACTTCACTGATACTAGTTGATCTTTTAACCCGTGCAGTCAGGTCAACCAATGATACATTTGGCGATGGTACTCTAACTGAAATTCCTTCGATCTTACCAGCAAGATGCGGAAGTACTAGACCAATGGCACTTGCAGCGCCTGTTTCTGTGGGAATCATATTCATTGGTCCTGATCTCGCACGTCGAAAATCCTTATGTTGACTATCAAGTATCCGTTGATCATTTGTATAGGCATGTATGGTGGTCATGTTACCATTTTCAACACCAAAATTTTCATCAAGGACCTTTACAATTGGAGCTAGACAATTGGTTGTACAAGAGGCATTGCTTACCAATTTATGATTTTTTGAATCATAGTCTTCATGATTTACACCTAGACATAATGTAACATCGACCGAATCAGATGGTCTGGCTGGTGCAGATAGGATTACCTTTTTTGCTCCTGCATCTAAGTGCTTAGTTAAACTGGCTCTATCCCGGAAAAAGCCAGTGCATTCCAATACAATATCTGTATCATAATCTTTCCAGGGAAGTTTTGCAGGATCTTTCTCTGATAACACTTCGAATCGATCACCATTAAATATTAAATCTTCTCCATCATCATGAACTTGGACTGTTCCGTTAAACCTGCCATGAATTGAATCAAATTCAAAAAGATGAGCTAACATCTGAGAAGAAGATAAATCGTTAATTGCAACAATATCTACTTTTTCATTCATTTCCATTAGTGCCCGGGTCACAAGTCTTCCGATTCTACCAAAGCCGTTGATTCCAACCTTTACTGTTGACATGATATATCACGCTTAATGCAAATTAAATCTATTATTAGTTATTTACATCACAAGAGTATTTTGAATAGAATTTGTTGCCTTTTTACGTATTTCAACAAATACCTAGAACTTATTTTTGAAATAGTTTTTCCAAACAATTAATAAACTACGCAATTGAAAAAAGTTTCAAGAACTCATCATATCTTTGTGATTTTTGTGAGGGGCACTACAACCAAAAACAAGTATGATTATGATGTAGTTATTGTGGGAGGAGGACCTGCAGGTGTATCATGTGCAATAACCGTCGCTAAAGCTGGGTATTCAATAGCAATCGTGGATAAAAAACCAAGAAATCTAATTGGTGATAAAACATGTGGTGATGCATTAGCCAAGGCTGCTCTTCAAAGAGTACATGATGAAATTGGGCTTGAATTACCTTATGGAGATGAAATAAGTGATAATGTTAAAACGATGAGAATAGCAGCTGGAAATGTAGATCAAAAACTATCTCTGGTTGCCCCGGGATATGTGGTCGATAGGCATAAATATGGTCAGAGATTGCTTCTAGATGCGGAAAAATTAGGCGTAAATATTATCCCCTCTGCAACTGTTCGAGAATTATTAATCGACAAAGAAAATGGAAAAAATTTTCTTAGAGGAATCAAATATCATCACAATAATGAAATTTTTGAATTAAGAGGAAAATTTACCGTTGATGCTTCTGGTGCATATGCAGTAATTAGGAAACAATTACATGATGATTTTTTGATTGATGGCATAACCCGCAGTTTACAAAAAGAAGAGTTATGGCCCACTTATAGGGAAATTATTGAATTAAAGGAAGATATACCTGATCACAATTTTCCTCAAGAAATCATAATATTGTTTAAGGATGATTTTTTCCCAGGATATTTTTGGATCTTCAGTAAGGGTAAAAGAAAATTAAATTGTGGTATTGGATGGTTAAAGACACAATCATCTGAATTAGGAAAATTGAAAACAAAATATTTTGAGGAAATAGATAATTACTACACCAAAAATACCTATAGGGTAATTAAAAAAGGAGGGGGGCAAATTCCAGTTAGACCACCATTTGATTCTTTAGTTTTCAACGGAGGTGCATTGGTTGGAGATGCTGCGTGTATTGTACATCCGATGACTGCAGAAGGACATGGACCTGCTATTAATACGGCTATGCATCTTGGAAAAGCAATAATTTCCGCGTTACAATCTGGAGATAGAAGAAAAGAAGCATTGTGGGGATATAATATGGCAATTAGCAAACATTACGGTGTGAAACATACTCATGCATATATTATGAGAGAATTCTTTGCTAAAGCAGGTGTTAATAATCTAGAATATATTATCAAGAAAAACTTATTTGAGGATGAAGAATTAGATTTAATTTTTTCTGGTGGAGAAATCATTCTATCAACTTTGGACAAATTAAAACGTGCATTAAAATTAATCGGAAGGCCAAAATTGCTCTGGATGTTGCGACAATTATTCAAAAGTATTGATGAATGTGAGTTAATTTATGCAGACTATCCGGCAACTCCCGAAGATTTAAGGGAATGGAGAGAAATGAGGAATAAAAGGTTAAAGCTAAATTTTTAATAATGCAATTTATGACAAAAAATTGCTTATAGATGAGTAAATACTATTTATTATCCGATAATTTCTTATTATTTACACCAACAAATTTCTTAATCAAAAATGATTGTAAATCTGGAAAATGTAAATCAAAAATTGGCAATTATTATCAGTTTAATTATCTGGATAAGTGCCTTTATCGTAGCTACAATAATTATGATAGCCATGGATGTTGATTTCGAAGAGTGGGGTACTGATTCTCCTGATTACTGGGAATTTGAACTCTACATGAATTCAATTTTCATTGTATTTGCAATAGCAATACTCTCTATATACTTTCGCAGATCTGGAATTGACCCATCTGAATGGAAATCAGAAAGCATAACTGCTGGGTTAATTATCATGGTCATCCAGTTCATCTTGGATACAATAGTTTTAGTATTGCTTATGGGGAGTGGACCTGAGTATTATCTGGGATTTGTGACTATTACTTACCTCACAATCCCTGGTTGGATGCTACTGGTTGGTTGGTATTGGCGAGTTTATACGACTCCTTCTTTAGAACCCAAATAGATCTGCTTCTTAATCAATATCCATTTTAGGTTTTTTATATCGTTTAAGTAGGAGAGGCGAGGTTACTGATGAGACATTGGAAATTGCTTTTGATCGATGGATTCTCTTATTTTGAGCGAAGTCTGTCTTTTGCAACGATATTGTAAAAGCCATTATGTGACCGACTATAACGTAAACCACTTTTGATAAGAAATCTAAAACATCTTACTTTGGTACTGTAAATGAGAATGTTGATCCCTTTCCAAGTTTGGATTTTACTGAAATTGATCCCCCATTTTCTTCCACAATTTTTTTAACGATTGCAAGTCCAACCCCCGTTGATTTTGGATCATTTGTTGGATTAAGTGATTTAAACATTTTAAATATTTGTTTATAATATTTTTCATCAATACCTACACCATTATCTTGAATATGGAAAATCCAGTGATCTATTTTCTTGCTCGTATAAATTTTTATTTCTCCATTTTCTTTTTCATTGTGAATTATTGCGTTGTTTAGCAAATTTGATAAAACCTGCACAAATTGAGTCATATTGTAGGTAATGCTAGGAAATTCACCGACAAGGGTGATATTGGTATTTGTTGACAGTACAAAGGTTTTAATGAGGTTATTTATGACTTGCTTCGAGTAAAATTGATCCCGATTTGCTTTAGAAATTCCGCTCATAGAATAATTATATACTTCTTTGAGTAGAACATCCATTTTTTTAACCTGCATATTAACTTGATTTAATCTTTCACGACCACCTTCATCAAGGACATCATGATATTCTCTTACTATCAAATCAGAAAGTAAAGCGATACCTAGCATTGGTGATCTCAAATCATGTGAAATAATTGACCCGAATTCCTTCATTTCCTTATTAGAAAGTTTTAGGTCGTTTAAAATTTGTTTTTGCATTTCTTCGTGTTGTTTCTGCATTGAAATGTCTTCAACAAAGGCAATTGTGGCATACCCCACTTCTAATTCAATTCTCGTAGCACTTATTCGAATAGGAAAATGATCGCCATTTTTTTTAATACCAATCGATTCATAGTTATATGGAACATCATCTCCTTTTTCTCTTTTTCTATTATATTCTCTTCCCTTTTCTATTTCCGAAGGTATTAACAATTCTAGTGGATTTATTTGTAATAATTCATTTCTATTTTTATATGCAAATAATTTCACAAGTGAAGGATTTATAAATTTAAATTTCAAATTTTGCGTGACTGCAATTGCAACTGGTGAGGATTCAAAAAGAGTAAAAAATCTTTCTTCACTTAATTGCAAATTTTCTTCTGTCTTTTTGTGATGTGTAATATCTTCTTGTACAGCGAAAAAATGAGTAATTTCATTATTTTTATTCTTAACTACAGACACAAATGTAGAGATCCAAAAATAACTTCCATCTTTCTTTTTGTTTTTCAGTATACCTCGCCATTCACCACCTGTTGTTATTGAGTTCCATAAATTTTTGTATAAAGCCGGTAGACTAGATTCTGTTTTTAAAAATCTTGGATTTTTCCCAATTACTTCATTAAATGAGTATCCACTAATTTTAGTGAACACCGGATTAACGTATTCGATATTTCCATTTTTATTAGTTATCATTACAATGCTGGGGCTTTGGTCAACAGCTGTTCTAAGTGTTAATAATTCATCCTCATTTCTTTTATTTTCTGTAATATCTTCAATACACAAGACGCAGGCCATCTTTGAATTATGCATTGGTGTAGACCGGATATCGAGATCAATTAGTATACCATCGTTTTTTACTCCTTTAATATTAAAGTTGAATGTATTGCTTTTTCCTGTTTTTGCTTTTTTTATTCGCTCCACAATAATAGGGATTGATTTTGGTTCTATTAAATCTATTAAATTCATTTTCTGTAATTCAGAAAACGAATCATATCCGAATATATTTAGGAATCGAGGATTTACATATTTAAAGTTCATATTAACCATTATTGCTATACCGTATCGCGCTTTATCAAACACCATCTCAATATATTCTTTTCCCGTGTTTAATTTTTCATTTATCTCATTAAATTCATCAGAATCGGCTAGTGATTGAAAGGTTTTGCCTATATTAGATGACTCACCTTTCTCATTGTAACTTGTTTGCATCCCAAAAACTGAATAAGCAATTAACTAATATAACAATTTTGAACGGGGAGATTTGCGAAATTCATTACAAAAATATACTTTTTGATTATCCTATCATTTTTGAAATTATTAATTATGGTCTTCTGATAAAAATCCTTTTTAAATTTCAAATATAGATAATGAACATATTACACGTTTCAAGCAATTAGCAAGTTTGGGGAACTCGTACTTTTTCATAAGACTTTTTTCCATCATTAATTAAATGTTGAACGACTAGTAAGATGTGTTTATAGATCCATTTTAGGTTTCTTGTATCTTTTAAGTAAGAGAGATGATGTTACTACTGAAACACTGGAAAATGCCATTGCCAGGCCTGCTATTGCTGGGGGCAGCATGATAGTTTCATTGAAAAGATATCTGAAAAGTGGGATAAATATTCCGGTAGCTATAGGTATTCCCGCAACATTATAGCCCAGCGCCCATCCGAAATTCAGTTTGATCCGATTAAAGGTCTTTTTGGATAAATCAATTGCAGTGATCACATCAACCAGAGAATTTTTCATCAATACAATATCTGCTGTTTCAATGGCTATATCCGTTCCGGCACCAATTGCGATGCCGACATCGGCCGCAGCAAGAGCAGGAGAGTCATTGATGCCATCTCCCACCATAGCAACGATTCTTCCTTCATCTTGTAATTCCTTGACTTTTTCAGCTTTATCACCCGGGGCTACTTCTGCAAAAACATTATCTATTCCAACTTCACGAGCAATCGCATGAGCTGTTCTTACATTATCTCCAGTAACCATCCAAGTTTCAATTCCCATATCTTTTAATGCCTGTATAGCAAATTTGGACTCTGGTTTTACCGTATCTGCAACTGCTATGGTCCCAGCGAGATTATTACCAATAGCAATAAGCATGGCTGTTTTTCCATCATTTTCAAAATTACTCATGACTTCTTCAATTTCAGGGGTAACTGGAATTCCATTTGTTTCCAATAACTTCCTATTTCCAATTAACACCTGTTTTCCACTGACTGTTGTTGTTATTCCTTTTCCAGTAATTGCTTCAAAATCTACTGGTGTTTCTAACTCGTCTAATTTATTCCTACCATCTCTAACAATCGCTTTTCCAAGGGGATGCTCTGATCCTTGCTCTGCCGAGGCAGAATAGAATAATAACTCATCTTCATTAAAGTTCTTTGTCGTAATAATATTTGTCACTTCTGGTTTTCCGAAGGTAATGGTGCCTGTTTTATCCAAAATGACTGCATCAATCTTATGAGCAGTTTCTAGTGGTTCTCCACCTTTGATCAGAATGC
>CAZRLL010000205.1:0-6475 GCA_964600735.1 uncultured archaeon | reverse complement strand
AGTTTGCCTGGTTTGTAGAATGGACCCACATTGTCAATCTGCCATAACTCATTGGATTTCCCTCGTTCAAAGCTTTTGTAATACACCTTTTTCTTACGATTTCGTTTCAATTTACCCTTTCCTACCTTTCTCAGTTGGTATTGGGTTGTAGTTTCTGAAATGTATCTTTGGCCTTCCAATGAGATAGCAGATGCGATGGTTCGAGATGATAATTGACGGCTTCGCAACTCAAAGATTCGTGACAAAATCTGTGAAGGAAGCCTACTTGATTTTGGACCTGGCTTCTTGGGGATAATGCCATCGAGTCCAAATTGCTTGTATCTCTTGGATTTTCTGTAATAAGTTGCTCTGGCAACTCCAAAACTTTCCAGGATCTGGTCAATCGTTTTATCATGATATTTCGATTGGGGATCTAATCGATCCTCAATGGTCTGAACGAGAGAGATAAATGCTCTCATTTGTGCTTTCTTTACTAGGACTTGCTTAAGTTTGGACATTAGCAATTCAACTTCTGCAGGTCCTACTTCTTCATTATGTAATATCAGAGTGACATGTCTTGCTACAGACATATGTCTCATTAATTATTGCAGTTGATATTCGCGCGATATGCATTTCCTTCATCCCCTTAATCACAGACCTAAATATGTTGATGATCCTTACCTTCCTAATTGGTGCAGCATCAGCCTCTTTTGCGGGACCGAGGAGTGCTGCCATACCAGAAATTACTGGGCAGAAACTATTTGTAAAAGCCATATCGATTTCCCAGCTAGTCTTTCAGACCATAGGAGTAATTGGTCCCCTTCTTGGGGCTTTTATTTATGCATTTTTGGGTTCCGTCACTTTTTGGTTTTCTGGATTAAGTTATTTAATTTCTGCATTGATACTTTTGATCACATTGATTCCATCAGCCAAACAGGATAAAGATAATAAACTTACAGTTAAAGTTGTGTACTCTGACCTTAAAGATGGATTCGTTTATCTTTTTAACGAACCTGTCATTAGAAATCTGATAATTTTGTTTATGATAATTATTTTGGGTGCAGCAGTGGTTGGACCATTAGCTTATCCGTATATCTACGAAATAATACATAATGGTGATGAAGCTAAGGAGGACTTGTCACAAAAGGAATTTGGCATCTTGGGTGCTCTATCGGCTTTGGGATCAATAATTGGCAATCTATTTTTTGGAAAATATGAATCAAAAATTGGTCGGCAACTGGCGATTTTTTTGGGACCAGTTGGTATTGGTGCTTATTACTTATTTTATATCTTTAATCCTACAATTATTCAACTATGGGTATTATCTTTATTTTTAGGAATTTTTAATGGTATGGCGTCTTTGGCTGTAAATGCAATTTTTGCTGAAGTTGTCCCTAACAAAATCAGAGCACGAGCGTATAGCGCAACTAACGCTTTTCTGCAAGCTATAACGGTTGTATTCACCGCGCTATCTGGAATTATAGCTGATAATATTGGCATACTAGAAACAATCGTTGCCTCTGGGGCTTTTATAGTGATTTTTGTTTGTTTATTTACAGTGCGAACAAGATTTTTGTATTTTGCTAAGGATAGTACAATATATCTCAGTCAGCAAGTTATACAATAATAATTTTAGATTCATTCATTCTGGTGAAATTACTCTGAAAGTAATCACTGATGCTCAAAAATTCGACTTTTTCTCAATTATTTAGAATTTATCGTGATCTTCCAACCTTTAACATTATTGAATGAAAGAAAACCCCATTTCAATTTCCTCAAAATCTATAATAATGTCAAAAATTCTTATCTGACTTTATAAATTATATATTCCAATAGAGAAAGTTGATTTAATTGAGTATAAAATCTGTCATTAATTGAGTATTCGAGGTGGGAGGATATTATTCAAGATCATCTTAATTGGTGATCCCTCTGTTTGAAAATCATCTATTCGTATACGATATATGGGAAAAGGATTTAGAAAGGAATATTTGGTAACTCTGGGGGCAGATTTTGCGATTAATCGTGTCGGTAATAATGTTATTCAGATCTGGGATCTGGCAGGACAATACAACTATAAATCAATACGTAAGAATTATTATCAAGGAGCAATAGGAGCTATCCTCGTTTTTGATAAAACAAAAATTGAAACGTTTAATCATCTAGGATCCTGGGTTGATGAACTCCTATATGCAAACTCAAATAAGATTCCTATTGTTGTAGTTGGGAATAAAAGTGATTTATGTGAAACTAAACATTGCATCGATAAATCACTAATAGAAAAATATATCAAAGAATTATCATTAATGTATGGTTACAAATTTCATTACATAGATTCCTCTGCTGAAAGCGGATTGAATATAGAAAAAATGTTCAATTATTTGATTGAGGAGACAACTAATCAATTTCTTGAATAATAATAGGCGAAACCCCCCTAGAAATATTACAGGACGTCTATTGGGAAATATTGCAAATTTACGAAAATAGTGTAATATTTTTTTTATAATTTTATTTCAGATTAATTACGAAAGGCAATTTTATAACAAAATTATTGTAAATGGTTTTTATGGATCTCTTATAATGGGACAAAATACTATTGCAACGACGATAGCTACAAAATTAGATAAAATTATCGAAAAGCTTGATTTTTCAACCATTGAAAAAAAAGATAAAGTTGCAATAAAAATGCATCTTGGGTTCCGAGATGGATTTCAAACAGTACCTGTATTTTTTGTACGACGGGTTGTACAAGCTGTAAAACAAGCAGGTGGATATCCTTTTGTCACTGACAATCCAACAGCGGTGTATAACGCAGTTAATCGAGGATATACTCAAGAGACATGTGGATGTCCAATCATTCCTATTGCCGGTATAAAGGATGGTTACAAGTATGAGAAGAAAATCGATTACCATAATGTAGATTCTCTTGATATGGGTGGTGTTTTACATGACGCAGATGTTTTAATAGATTTAACTCACTCAAAAGGACATGGTTGTAATGGGTATGGTGGGGCAATTAAAAATCTCGCTCTTGGTGCTTATACTGGACCTTCAAGATGGAGAAAGATACATGGAATTGAACAGAATATCCCATATTGGGATGCAGAAAAATGTACTCCAGAGCATGCCAAGAAACTAGTTGAATCGTGTCCTTATAAGGCAATAAAGTATGTTGAAGAAGAACATAAACTAACACTTTCGTTCTGCTTCTGTAAACAATGCATGGAATGCATTGAAGTTGATAAAGGAGTTGAATGCCTTCAAATTAATCAAGAAAATTTTTCTGCATTTCAGGAGATGATGGCGATTTCAACAAAACAAGCGATAGATGTATTTGATGAGAATAAGCGTTTTTTCCTTAATTTTCTTTTACAGATTACACCAGCTTGTGATTGTATGGGAATGGGGCAACCAACCATAGTAAACGATATAGGTATTTTGGGATCTCGGGATATCGTTGCAATTGATACTGCTACATTAGATTTAATAAAGACAGCTGGATTGATACCTAGTGCAATTCCACCAACATATAAACATGTGAATTTGGATCCAGAAGCAGAATTACATCCCCTTCAAAGGATTCATGGTCCAATGAAGGATCCCTATTTAGCTATGCAATATGCAGAGAAACTAGGTATGGGTACCAGCAAATATGAGCTTATAGAAATTTTATCCCCAGAAGAAGTAATGAATAACCCACCAGAAAAGCATCAATATGAAACAGAACCATCATTTTTCTGAATTAATAATATAAATAATAAAGAATTCTGCAATAAAATTTCCTGTTGCTTGTGGGAAGATGACGGCATCAAACAAATCCTGCTCTGTATTACATATACAAAAATAATTATTCGGGAGTTGATCCATAATTTCAAATCAAGATTCCAAAATAGTTATGAATCTTTGAAATATGGGCAATTTATTTTTAAATTACACATGGACAGAGAAATAATTGTAGACTTATGGAAAACGGGTGCTCATGGAATAGAAATGGGTATCAAACAAGATGAACAGCATCGAGCTAAATCACGACAATTCAGCAAGGATATGGATATAATTGGTGAGTACAAGGAAGATGGAGAAACAAAGGGATATGCTGCATATCGTACCACACCTTGGGAGGAAGATGATCTAAAAAAGAAGATAATTATCAAAACATTCACAAAATCTATGTCTTGGAAAGGTACGTTAGAGGAAATGATTGGGCGTGGAATGGCTCAAACTTTTGCAGCTGGTAAAAGTTTACCAACATTTATTGTAAATTTGAGTAAGACAGACCAACTAATTACTTTAGAAAAAGTTCAGAAGGCAAAAAGTATAGGGAAGGAGATTTATTCTTTCTTTGTTATAGATGATGATGATGAAACACTACACCCTTTTACAATTGAAGCAAATAGATTTACATTGGGGAGCGATTGGAATATTTATGATGTAAAACATGATAAAATTGCCAAGATAGATGGTTCAAAATTTAATGTCGGTGGAAAGTATAAAATAAATATTGACACCAAGAGAGATACTTATCGAAATGAATTGCCAGAAATATTAGTAATGTTCTCAACTCTGAATAAATTCTTAGAAGATGTGTCAAAGAAAATGGATAACGTAAAAGACATTTTAAAGGACGGGAAAGCCACACTAGTATTAGATAATGACGAGAAGTTGTTATATCGTAATCCGAGATTAATCAGAAAATAGATAATATAAGAAGCGTGTCTTCAATTCATTTTCTAGGGATATTTAATTTTGCAGGGAAATGATATAATTACTGAAAATGCTATACAATAATGTATTGGAAATGGAATGTCGTACTTTTTGTGTCTGTTTGTCAAGTGTGCGAGGTAGTGGAATTACTTGTAGAACCTTGGTTAGTTGGGAGCTTGTTGAAATATCGAAGAAATTTAAAAATTAATCGACTGAAAAGGTATAATTATTTTTATACGTATAATGTTTTATATATTTTATGAAAGCAATTCCCATTAAAATTCCAGAGGAAGAGCTAGAGAAAATAGATTATCTGATAAAAATTGGCAAATTCAAGAATCGAAGTGATGCATTAAGAAATTTTATCTCTAAGAGTTTAGACAAAGAAGAAATTTTAACTGCGAGTAATGAAATCGACGAAGCAAAAATTCAAAAATTACTTGACTTTGTATTTCTACAAGGAAAAAAAGAAGATTTAATTACATTTACTTCAGCTAAATCAGCGACTGATCTTGTGGCTGAGGGTCGTGAGAGATGAAATCAATTTATATTGATACTTCGGTCATCCTAGCAAAATACAAACCAAATGATAATATTCATGGTGATGCCAAAATTATGTTTAAATCGAAGAAATTAAAACATATAATTTCTCATATTACGCTAATTGAATTAGCATCTGTTATCTCAAGAAATTTCAAACAAATCAAGATAGGCGATTTGGCTTCTAAGGAATTGCTGGATTTTACATTTCGAGAGAAGGTATATTTTCTACTTAGGTACATACTAGAAGAAAATTTATTGAATATATTCCACTATAATGGCAAAGATAGCATACCTTATTTTGAAGCATTAGAAAGCATTTTTTCCGATTACTCTCAAGCGATCTTCCTTGCTCCAATTTCTAAATTGAGAACATTGGATAATTTGCATATTGCTTCTTTGAAAAATATAATATTTAGCAAGAATTTATCAATTAATTACTTTGTGACCGGAGATGAAGAAATTCTAAAAAATCGAAATAAATTAAAATCATATTTAGATCTATTAATCGTTTCTCCACAAACACTTATAGAACTCGAAGCTTTATGAAATGAACAATGTATTGTATTGAATGCAAAAAAATGTTGTGATTTAACCTAGTAAATCCCCAGGTAATGGTTTACGTGATACTATAACGCAGATTTCATCTCCCCTAATTTCTGCATAAAGTATTAGTTCCTCATCCCCACTTAAGTTCCATCTTTCCTTGATTTCTTTAGGAATACTAATCTTAAAACCATTTCCAACCTTGCTAGCCTTATATTTCCCAATTCTGGTGACGAAAGGTGTTCTATCTTCAACTGCTTGAGCCAAGGTCTCTCATAATAAGGAATTTGCAAAAAAGAAAGCAACATATTATAGAAGAAACAATTCTACACCTTTTACAATTTCAAAACAAATCACAGATTTAGATGAATGGACACCTGAAATAGTTGAAAAAAGACAATATGAATTGATCAGTTTATGTAAAGCAATTTATTTAATAAATAATTAAATCAACCTAATATATCAAATTCTAATGGTTCTTTTGATAGAATCAATACTATTTTTCCTTCTCTTTTTTCTGCATAAAGATAGACAGGTATCTCTGTTACACCTTGTTTTAGTTTAATCTTTGTCCTCCCTTCTTCATTAAGTTGTTTTTCAGTAAAATTTTCAAAAAAATTCCATTTCGCCGCAATTTCATTTGGTATGCTTGTTTTGAAACCATTTCCAACTAAACTAGCCTTATAGCTTCCGATTCGTGTAGGATTCG
>CAZRLL010000204.1:0-6527 GCA_964600735.1 uncultured archaeon | reverse complement strand
CTGAAGATTTTATATAATTAACAATTTCAATCGAATATTAATTTTCATTATTCATTTTTAATTACCATCGGTTAACCATTAATTTGGTTTTGTAATAAATGCTCGAATAAGTAAAGTGAAAGACCCGCGAATATCAATAACTAGTAACGGTTACCTCATGACGTTAGTCAAGCAATATAATTGCAGATGTATTCAAACCCGATGTAGTCTGGACTTCACCTTTAGACAATGACAAGATTGAGAACTTAAATAACTCAACGATCATCCCAAAATATTACAATTATTAACAATTAATTCAATGCAATTGTGGATTATCACAACAAGCTGAATACTCTTGCACTCCACAAACGGGTCCCATCCAGCATATCCATTGGTCTTCGCGTTCCATTTTCGCGATCCAATGATCTCCGACATGCATTGGATGACCACAATGCATTGGTGCACTTATATTTGATTTACAGTTATCGCAAGTATATTCCTTGGGCAGGTTCTGGTACTTTGTATCCATAAGTAAGTACTCTAAAGAAGTTCTATTTATATTTTTATATGTGTCATGTTTAGATATGTCATAAATTGATATATTAATAATTAATTTCCCCAATTAATTCCATCTTTAATTTATTGTTAGATCGAGTTGAAACACATATCACACTACAAAGGTAAATATTTTCTAACCACTTCAAAGACCTGATCAAAATCCTCAAAATCCCTGCGATTCAAAGGCGCATCGCCAATATTTTCTAGTAATTTACCATACCTTTTTTCAAATTCCTTTGTCAAATATTTGGTAATAGATTTGGTAATTAAAGAATTCTTGGAAACAATAGTAATAGTCGAAATTAATGATCCTGAGGCGATATGAATCACCTTGTCCCCGAAGATTAACCCACCAAGTATAACTAAACGCTTTATTTTCCCTTGCTTTTGATCCTTATTCATCATAAATTTTTACAATTCACGGGTTCTTTATCTACAAAATTCTCTTACTCAATTTTATAATTTTTTGTTATATCTAAGTTAACAAGGTATACTCTAGAAAACAATAAATTGGCTGAAACAGTATGGAGGTCGAAATTTAACTATTAACTTAAGATATCTGTTAAAAATCGACATAGATTAATTATTTTTTCATTTAATAATAAGAAGAATTTTTAGGAGTCGTTACTCATTACAATTTGGCAGATTAGCTGCTAGGATTAATACTTCCAATTGTTAATTGAGAGTACTTTCTGGAACGGAATCATAATAATTTCCCTCGTTATTTTGAACGGATTTTTCGTAGCTTCAGAATTTGCATTAGTTAGAGTTCGAGCGTCTCGTATAAGAGAATTAATTTCACTGGGATCGAAACGTGCTAAAAGAATCCAACAGATTTCTAGTGATCTAAATCGAACAACTTCCAGTGCTCAACTTGGTATCACCTTGGCTTCTATTGCTCTTGGAATCATAGGGGAGGAATTTTTCAGTCATGTGATTAGTAATTTCTTAAATTCAATCGGGATCTCCATTAGTGATAAAATTGTATCTGTATTAGCATTTCTTGTTGGCTATATGATAATCACCTATATGCACGTGACTTTGGGTGAATTGTTACCAAAGATGTTATCTATTCAATATACAGAAAAAGTTGCATTGATTTGTGCAGAGCCGTTATATTGGTTCATGTTCATAACTTCCCCTTTGCTTAATTTCTTTATAAATTCAGCAAATATGGTAGCAAAAATATTTGGAGTTCCAATTCTCACAGAAACTCATATACAGGGTTATACTGAAGGAGAATTAAAAATAATTATCCAGGATTCTATAAAGAGAGGAGTAATAGAAGAATATGAGTCCCAGTTAATTTTTAATATTTTGCAATTTACGGACAAAAGCGTAAAAGACCTATTAACTCCCCGAATTGACATCAAAGCACTTCCTGCAACCTGTAATGTAAACGATATCTTTAATCTCTCAATAAAGTTCGGATTTAGCCGGCTCCCGATTTACGAAACTAATTTGGATAAAATAATAGGATTTGTCCACATAAAGGACACCATACATCACATACAATCCAGTTCGGCATTTGATATTACGAAAATACTAAGAAAATTAATATTTGTACATGAAGGGAAACCAGTTGATGATTTGCTTAAGGAAATGCAACAACAAAAGACGCAAGTAGCAATAATAGTTGATGAGTATGGGTCCGTTGAAGGATTAGTTACACTTGAGGATTTAATCGAAGCAATCATTGGTCCTATCGAGGATGAATTTGATCCCTATGATCATCATGATAAAATCGATATTAATGAGGATGTAATCTCTGTGGGTGGTTTGGTTTCGATCGAAGAATTTAATCAAACCCTCGGTGAACAATTCGATAATACAATAGAATCAGAGGATTCAGTTACCCTAGCTGGTTATGTTTTGGAATTGTTTGAATCAGAAATTCCCAAAGTTGGAGAAGAAACTCATGATAACAAATTCAAATACAAGATAAGTGAAACAACAGGAAACCGTATTGATTTAATCGAAGTTAGAAAATATGAAAATTAATGTTTAAGATAATTCATTCAAAATCGCCCCTATATTGAATTTTTTGCTAATAAATGGGAAATTAAAATATTTCAAATCACTAATGATTTGAAGTAAAGTATATATTGAGAACTATGAACTCAGAAGATGAAAATTACGATCTTGATCTTGACGATCTCGGATTATCTGATGATTTTGTTACAATCACCGTTCAGGAATTAATCCTAATCGTCTATGACGCATCGGGTTCCATGAATGAAAATGGTAGCTCTGGTAGACCAAAATTCAAAGAAGCCGAAGAAGCCACCAATGGTTTTATCGCTAGACTACAATCGTCAAGAGCTGCTGGAAGCTTTTATGTGGCTTTAGCAATTTTTAATAATGATGTGAAGGAAATCTTAAGCCCCACATTAGTGCTTGATTTGCCATCTGAGGATGCAATACAGCTACCTAAGCCACGGGGTAACACTAATTTGGATGCCGGATTGCAATGGGCTGAAGAAAAGGCTGATATATTTCTCAATGAACCTTCTGAACTATCTACAGATGCTAGAAAAATTGCCATAGTTGTATTGTCTGATGGCAAGGTTAACAGAGGAGAGGATCCTTCAATCAGAGGCCAAAGATTGGCCAATTTACACACTGTTGGGGCAGGTGCATTTGGGAATGAGGCAGAGCAGGTATTAAAAAATCTGGTCTCTTCTCCTGATTTGTTTAAAAAGGATCCATCACCTGATGATTTAAGAAATCTACTCGAAAGATCTTCACTGATAGCCATAAGAAAATAATTTAATGCATGAATACTTAATATGTATAGAGGTGTTGATTGATTAAACTTAATCTTTCTCAAATGGGAAAAAGACAGGGCACTATAATCTCCACTTTGGGTCAAGGTGCACAGGGGATTGTACATGAGGTTAAAATCAATTCAAGACGGTATGCGTTGAAAATATATAATAAATCAGATAATTATTCAGTCTCAGCCCAAAGAAGAGCTAGAAAAATTGGAGAAGTAATCCACAAACCAAAAACAGGGGCACTTTCAAGAGCGTGGATGGTAGATAATGGTGAAGATGAAACTGGCAATCCTGTCATGTTACACAAATTGTTCGCACATCCACCAATTGAGGATTATTTTTCTTCATATCAGCCTTCTAATAAATTGAGAATCCGTGAAAGGATTGCCGTTGGATTGACTGCAGGTATAGTTGAAATTCATCGTAATGGCATTACACATGCAGATTTAGCCCCAATAAACGTGCTGTATTCAAAATCTGGAGAAGTTGCGATAATAGATTTTGATGGTGCGGGTTATTTCCCTAGAAATAAGGATATCAAACTGGATCCAATAGTCCATGGTCATGTTCAGTTTCCAAACTGGGTTACTCCATATGAAACATTAAAA
This sequence comes from uncultured archaeon, assembly GCA_964600735.1. Classification (GTDB taxonomy): domain Archaea; phylum Asgardarchaeota; class Heimdallarchaeia; order Heimdallarchaeales; family Kariarchaeaceae; genus LC-2. The sequence continues at coordinate 2,605 of CAZRLL010000204.1, read as the reverse complement.
GGCACAGCAAAATTAAAAACAGACGTGTGGTGGCTTGGTGGCATAATAATGAAAATACTAACTGGATACTCTCCATTTTTCTTTCTTAAATATGCAGATGATGATACTTTGAAAGAACTGCTAGAGTTGATTTATGATAATGGGATATACCGTTGGCCACCAAGGTATGAGAGTATTCATTCATTTCGAAATTTACAGCCAAATTTAACACCAGGGATATTGAATAAAATTTGTAAGGTGATTAACAATACTATTGCCAGTGCTGTTCTGGGAAAAATTTTCAGTGCATATTTTCACACAGCTAAACGGCCCTCGTCAATAGATGTCTGGTCTTCATTTAGAAGTAGGGTATTTAGATGAACAATGAAATGAGAAATTTATTAATCGAGTTTATCGATGAATTCAATAAGACAATAAATTCCCTCGTTCCGGATCAAACAAATATTGATGGTGAGATATTAAACCAAATATCAAATAATTTGTACTCAAAATATTATAAAAGAATTAATCAATATGGCATGAAAAAATCAATTTTTAAAAGAATCATTTCAAAATTTAGCACTGCAAGTAAGAATAAAACTGTTGTAAGACCATTAATTGAGCAAATTCAAGATGATGAAAATTATTCAATAGCACATAAAGAAGAATATTCTAAAAGAGATGAGTATCCAAAGCTTGACCATTTAATTCAAAAACAGAAAGAATTATTGACAATTCAAAAAAGTAAAGAAAAAAACCCGGTTGATTCATTATTGGTCAACCCACTATCTTTACCCAGGGATATAGAGCTAGCAATAGTAATCGATCCTTTAGAAGAGAAGGATCAAGATCATGCTGATTATTTCATCTTGGATTCGGGTGCTGTTGGATTAATAACCTGTGATGGAATTAGTGGAGAGGGGAGTAAATCAGGCGATTTTGCTAGAGCACTTCCCATGTATATAACCGAATACTTTGCTGAAAATTTTAATGAAATAATCGATTCGATATCATATTGGGAAGATTTTGTGACAGAGGCTATTAATTATGCAATAGAAAAAATATCCCTAGACTCTGGAGCAACAACTTTAATTTTAGCATTACTATCATCTGATCGAAAGAAAATTTATTTTAGTTGGATTGGGGATGGTCATGGTATCTTATTCAATGATAGATTAACGGGGTTCTCAAAAATATTATTTCCTCACAGAGATTACAAAAAAAATCTAACCGCAGCCGTAACTTCAAGTGGATTAATAGGCAAAGCAAATCATCAAATTCATGGAGGCCCATTCGAAAAAGGGGGTACTCTGATTATTGCCACAGATGGATTTGATTTAACACGAGGAGCTGTATTAAATCATTTGTTTACCAATGTAATCAGGAATACGGATCTACAAAATACATTAAATAAATGGATAAGTATGAATTGCTGTTCTGATAAAAAGCTTCATGGGGAAAAAAAAGATGATCGCAGTATGATCATCATAAAATGGTCTGGGGAAGAATAATGTCAAATGTTGTTATTTGTTCCCACACTTCTAATGATATACTGGTTCCAACCTATATGAAACATGGTAACATTATTTGTAGCAATTGTGCTGAAGTAAACCCAGAAAACCATCCATTTTATGAGTACCTAGGAGCGTACTGCCCAATTGACAAAGTGGTTCATTATAGGTGGGTTGATAGAGACTGGTCTATGACAGATCCTCCAATCTTGAGAAGGAAAACTAGGGATGAACCTTTAATATCTGCTGTTAAAACTGAACATGGAATTGAGAAAAATTTTCAGACCGAATTTGTTTGGAATGGAGATATCTCATGTTATGTCCCAGAATTTCTCGAAGTGATGTGGACAGGATTTGAATTCGAAAATAGGACATTATTACGACCTGCAGACACCGGATACCTTCAGATCAATCAGACTGGGGTTCATGCACCCATTTTGGCCACATTAATCGAATGGTTATTAAACCGTGAAATGCATCTAGAAATCGCAGAGTTGGTGAAACATAGTCTAATCCCAATTAGAGAGAAACGAGCTATTCAAAGAGCAATTACATCGCCTACGCCATCAAATATTTTCCAAATGCTCTGGATTATGCATAGACTTATCCCCGGGTGGCATCACAAACGTTCTCTGGGTAGAAGGTCACCATCTTTATTGCTTCAGGATGAAATCAGATGGACTACCAATAGGCTGGAGGATATGAGCAAGGAGGATTTGGAAAGATTAGAGCGTTGTGGTCCAGAAGAGGATCACTGGGGAGTATGGTCCCAATTATGGGCTGAGGATATACCACTTGGTCGAACTCTTGCAGAATTTGGACCTGAATTATATCGGTTAGGAATAGAATACGGAGAATCTTTGACATTAATTGAAAATCCAAACCGTGAACATGGAGAGCGATCTTGGATTGATATTGTTGTAAAATTAGTGCACTGGCCCTTAACTATGGAAAAAGGAGGTCGAATCAACTTGAACCAATCTAGTAGGATATCAAGTGGATTTATTGACAATTTAAAGCGCAACATCGGTGTAACGATAGCCATCAAACCTCAGGATGAGGATAAATGGCAGGGGTATCTGAAATCAAGATTACCTCTTTGTTGGATACCTTAT
>CAZRLL010000203.1:0-6550 GCA_964600735.1 uncultured archaeon | reverse complement strand
GGTAGGGGAAGATCCAAAAATGAAATCATCGAATTTATCGACAATAATCCCTATACAGATGTTGAAGCATTCAATCAAGGCTGGGTTGATGGAATAACAAATAGCTCTGGAATTGTTAATAAAATCAACCAGGAATATGGGAATATTGCAATTACTAATTTTACTGATTCCCTAAACCGAATAAAAATCGTAAAGAAAAGGGGTAATATTGCTGTAATTCCAATAATTGGGATGATTGTCGATGGTAAAGGTAGGAAACGTGATTCTCCTGTCCCCTTCCCAATATTGGGTGAAAGGTCATCAGGTGATCTCACTATTGTTGAAACAATTCGTCAGATTCGAAAGAAAAAGAACAAGTACAAAGGAGCGATATTATACGTGGATTCTCCAGGTGGGTCTGCAGCTTCCAGTGAGGCTATGTTGAGTGAATTAGGTCAACTTGCCAAGGAAATTCCTTTAATCACATTTTTTGATGGAGTTGCTGCATCTGGAGGTTATTATGTAGGTATGAATTCTCATAAAATTATTGCCCAACCTCTGACTATTACAGGATCCATTGGTGTTTTAAATGTAAAGATATCGACTGATGGAGTGTATGAATTAAGAAAAATCAAACGAGTTTCGGTATCTAGAGGGAAGAATATTGATATCACAGGAACATATGGTGAATGGAGTGAGGATCAACAAAAAATCATGCAAGATAATATTTTGCAGACTTATAAAATATTTTTAGACCACGTGAGTAGAAATCGAGAGCTACCAGTTGAGGAAGTGGAAAAAATTGCAGGTGGTCGTGTATGGTTGGGTAAACAGGCAAAAGAACTAAATTTGATTGATGAAATCGGTTCTATTGAAAAAGCAATTGAAGAAGTTTCTAGACGAGCGAATATTAAGCAACCATACTTGGAATTATTACCAGTAAAGCAAAAATTTTCAGTACCGAGCCCTTCCGATCATACATCATTCATACCTCAATTATTAAATGAATTAGACCGAATTTCTGGAAAAAATTTGTTGATCAGCAATTTAATCATTAATATTAAATAATTAACACTCATTATCTTTTGGTCAATTTACCAATCGAATTTTTAATTTTAAATCATAATAATCTTAATTAAATATCAATAACTAAAATCATCATTGGTGGTTTTTTTGAAGATTGATAATTTCTTAGTTGAGCAGTTTATGAACCTTTACGAACATAATGTTGAATTAAACTTAGCTGAAACATGTGTTGATCCATTTAAGTTAGGAGAATTTCTTACTCTCATGGAAAACGAAAACTTCTTTGATGATCTCAAGGAGGTCCAGCTCACATATGGTCATATATCAGGATCTCCAAGTCTTCGTCAAGGCATTGCAAATCTTTATGAACATCAAAATCCGGAAAATATACTTATTACAGGTGGAGCGATCGGGGCTAATTTTCTTGTATTTTATTCTTTTGTTGAACCAGGAGATACAGTTGTATCGATATTTCCTTCCTACCAACAACTGTACAGTACAGCAAAATCATTTGGGGCTCATGTCAAACTCTTACGGTTAAAATCAGAAAATCAATGGTTGCCAAATCTTGATGAATTAGAAAGGCTTGTTGATGATAAAACCAAACTTATCGTAATTAATAATCCACATAATCCCACAGGTAGTCTTATTAGCTCAGAAATTCTTAAAGAGATTTGTACGATAGCTGAAAATGTCGGTGCATATCTTCTTTGTGATGAGGTTTATCGAGGTTTATATATTGACCCCCAGGATAAAGTTAGATCTGCAGTAGATATTAGTGAGTCTGCGATTGTTACGGGTTCATTTAGTAAATCATTTTCACTCTCAGGATTACGTCTAGGATGGATTGCAGCTCAGGAAGAAGTAATTGAAAATTGTATGAATCACCGTGATTATACAACTATCAGTAATGGATTAATCGATGACGCACTAGGGGCATTAGCGATGAATCATATTGATCGTATCCTGGAACGGAATTTGAAAATTGTTAGAAATAATCATCAATTTCTATCTCAATGGATTGAAAATGAACCTCTAATAGATTGGATTACACCTAGAGCTGGAAGTGTTGCATTTCTTCAACATCATCTCAAAATTTCCTCAGAAGAGCTTTGTTTGCGTTTGATTAATGAGAAAAGTACTTTCCTTGTTCCGGGTTCCTGTTTCGAAATGGATGGTTACTTGAGGATAGGATATGGGTGCAAAACCAATGATTTGAAGGCTGGTTTATTGCGTTTCAAAGAATTATTGGACTCTTTTAGATGAACATTTCATTTTTCTTGAGGATTTAAGTGCCCTAGCATCTCTGTTATCTTTGCTATCATTTCTTGATCATTGTTTTGTTCAGCCATTTTGAGAGCATTAGTATATTGATCTCGAGCTTTATCCGCAATCCCAGATAATGCAAGGCAGGTTGCATATTCATAAATTACAACATAATTATTTGGACCTAGAGGTATCAATTTCTCATAATATGGCGTCGCTTCTTGATATTTCTTCATTGATACAAATATTTTGACAATATTAGTGAGTAGAAAATCATCATTTGGGAACTTTTCATGCCCTTCAATCAAATATTTCAATGCTATATCAACTTGATTTAACCTAAGATAGGATACACCTAAATTATTATATGCCCCAACACTTGGTTTAGCTTCAATTACTCGCACAAACAAATCTAGAGCCTTTTCAAATTTTTGAAGCGTCATCAATTGAAGTCCAACTTCATACTGATCATCTACGTTTGGATTAGATTGTAGCACCAAATCGAAATATCGTTCGGCATCCTCAAACTTATCTGATCTTGAGAAACCTAATCCTATGATCAAGTAAAGTGAAGCTATTGAGGTTCTTGTTTTATTTTTTTGCACAATTCCACTAATCCATTCTTCAGAAAGCGTATCTATTTTCAACTTAGATTGGATCCAGATGTTAAGATAATGTGGATTAAATTTATCTTTCAACGAGTTCTTAAAATATAAATCAAAATCAGTATGGCCAAGAAGGGACTTACTAAGACCTAAATTGAAATTAATGTCTGGATTATCCGGAAATAGCTTTACTGCCTCTTCTAACAACAACAATGCATCATTTAATCTTTGTAGATTTGCATAGCACGCACTTAATTTTACATATGCCTCAACAACTGATTTTTCTCGTTCTATATAATATTCAAGTTGAGGAATTGCCTCTTCAAACCTTTGAACGTTGAGATAAGCTTGACCAGCCAATAAACGTCCATGCAGATCGTCTTGGTATTGTTCAACATGATTTTCCATAATTTCAACTAATTCAGGTATCAAGCCTAAATTTGAATATACTAAACTAAGTCCCTGAACATTGAATGGATTCACATCCTCCAAAGAAATTATTCGTTGATATATATCATATGCACCCTGAAAATCATTTTCTAATGCTTTATTATGAGCAAGAGATTGTAAAACTTGAGTTTTATCACCAAAATTCTCTAAAAGATTATGTACAATTGAATTATATTCCTCAACTGGTCCTGTAGTTTGTAAAGCCGCAGCTAAATTAGTCATGGCTATATAATCACTTGGATCATATTCTATTGCCTTTTTTGCAGCAGCAATTCCTTCTTCATATCTTTTCAAAGCAATTAATGCTCCGCTAAAATTGGCCCAAGTTTTCGCATCCTTTTTATCTATCGCCAATGCCTTTTGGTAAGCCTCCATGGCTTTGTTGCGTTTATTCAAAACATCATAAACTCTTCCAATATTATACCAAATTGTCTTAGATTTGGATTTGAGTTTAGCTGCATTTTGTAGATGTGGTAATGCTTCCTTATGCCTTCCTTGGAAATAAATAACAACACCAAGCTCCATCCAGCTATCTGCATATTTTGGATTGAGTTCCGTTGCCCTTTCGAAATGGGTTTCAGCCGTATTATTGTCATTTTGAAGAGCATAGACAAGTCCTTTATAAAAATGGATACGATGGTTATTTGCTGTAATTGGATCCTCAAGTAACTCGTCTAAGTTCCTCTCAATTTCATCATAATTATTGTTGTATAGGTTTTGTAATACCCAGAATGTCCATCCTGTTACATCGCGATTTTCTTTCATTCCTAGATTAGCAATATCATATACCTCTCTTTCTTCCCGTAGATCTCGAAGAATATCAAATATGACGAATAACAGTACTGGTACTTCAATAAATTTCAACGCTTCAGCAAGTTGATCAAAACCAGCTTGAATCGGTAGATCAAAGCTGCTAATAAGCCCCCCAATAGATAATAGTGAGATATACATGATAAAACTCAGAAATATAACTAGAATTCCAGCCATCACTTTCTTTGTGTATGGTTTAACGCTTATTATGTCCTTTGCCTTTGCACTTTTACGGTTAAATTCTTCCCAATCAAATTTTGAAAGTGTATTATACATCTCAGAATTGACTGTTAACTCGAGAAATCCAGCTGGTTGAGTCGCAATTGAAACCAATGGTCCTAATAATAGTAGAAAAACCAGTATACTTTGCACAAAAGGGGGTATTAAGCCATCTGAAATAGAACCAAGTGGTCCTCCTTGTTCTCTCACCTCTTCTTTAGAAAATATTGAGATTAATGCATTAATAGCTAATATCGGTGCAATCACGGTGAGGAATAATCCAAGAATTCCAGTACTCCGTTTAACCATGCCTTTGATCCCGGGAGCAATTTTCTCCCCTTCAATATAATCCCAGCCACGGCTTTTATAGAGTTGTCTGATAGTGAATACAGCATAGAACTCACCTGCAAACCATGCTGAAATTAATGCTGGAACAGATAATAGAATTAGGAGAACGACACCTAACGGGGGAAGATCTAAGATCACAGTCGCAGCAATAATTCCTAGTGCAACTAAGGCCACTAGAATTAGAGTAAAACGAGATTCAGTAAGCTCTTCAAGAGAAGAAGGTAGTCTTATCATTTTGAAAATTATTAATAGAGGAATAATGCCAAGAAATATTCCAGACAAAGTTATCCATACAAAAAGTACCTTAATAATAATTGAAGCATCGTCCTCATTAAATATTGAGTCTCGGTAGGATCCAGTAATCGCGATTAGGACTCCAAAAATCCCCCAAGAGACACCAGCTGGGGTCAATATACTTAGATATTTTCCATACCTATCCTTGTAGTCAATTAATGTATTTTTATCAATAATATCACCGAAAGCAGTTTCGTCTGAATTCACAAAATATTTTACTTTCAAAATTTTAAATTTATTGAAAACCCAGCCCAGTATTATACTAATTAGCAATAAAACAATCAGTGAAAAGATTAAAAGAAGTGGTGTCACTGAAAACTATAGAACTCAAACATGTTTTTTGATTTATTGTTGATAGATTGAAAATTTGGGAATAGATTAGGAGTTATCATTCAAAAAAGTATGCATTTTCTTTTTAGCTATCAAAGAAATTCTTAGGACTCTATATTGGGGATAATGATAGGAGCACCACTCAAAATGCCTTTAGCCTTTAGAGCCAGTTCCATTCACTAAAATTCAAGAGGAGTAACCTAACATCCAAGAGGAAAACTTCAAAACATCGAGTTGTGTTTGACATTCTGAGGTAACTCATATTACCGTATTTTATAATTCCAAGGGACGAACAGCATCAGTACCTGAACCAGGACCAAAAAATATATTTTGGAGCCTCTTAATTCTCATTGTGGTGATAGGTGTTATTATCGATTATCGATTTACACACTTTTTATTTTGATCAACAATTTTCATCCTTGATGAAAAATCTGCATTCTATGAATTGATATAACTTCTAAATGAATTCCAATTGTAATTGGCAAGACGTAGATAATTTTCATAATTCATTGCGTATTATCAACCTGATACGCTGAGAGAAATTTGCGCGAAAATCCATTTTCAAATTAATTAATACCATGATTGCCCCATTCCTCAAAATTTTACAACATCCATTTGATACCTTACGAATCATACATGACAGTTTGAAGCAGTCGTCATTGATCATGGAAAAATTCTTCGGGAGTTAAGTCAATATCACGAATAATCCGTCTTAGTAGCCCCCTTCGAATATCCTCACCGGGATGATTTGGGACAACTGTTGTTCTCCCTTCATCATTTCTGAAAATGACATGCGATCCTCTTTGCCTTATTGGGTTATATCCCAAATCTCGAAGACGTTTTGCGACCTTTCTGTACGGCAGGTCGCAATTTCACTCAATAGTAACCTCGGTCTGTTGTATTCCAATAAATTTGTTTGCTAATTCGGTTGAATTTTCTACTTCTAAGTAAAGCCGAATTGCTTCTTTTATTCTTTCTTCCAAGACATCCAAACTCTTAGCTTGAGTATGGCATCCCGGTAATTCTGGCACGTATGCAACATAATACCCATCTTCATCCTTTTCAATAATATAAGTGATAGTTTTTTTCATATCTTTAATAAATATAAGATTTACTGAAATTTAAAGATAATCCATTGCAAATTGATTTTTTCATTAAATGCGTTTATTATCGATCCAGTCAATGTCTCTAGCAAATGATTATTCTTTCTAGCAAACACTTAA
>CAZRLL010000202.1:0-6590 GCA_964600735.1 uncultured archaeon | reverse complement strand
CAGAGAGTTCTTTTTCGACTTTCTTCAGGCTCGAACTTTTTGCGGAAAAACGACTTAAAGATTGTTTTAGGCACACAGATTCTACCCAAGGTGTCAAATTTTTGACATCAGTTTGCAATAGTTCATGATCACCTGCAACCAAAATAACAGGTTTATCAAAATGACCTACTGCATAAGAATTGAGAAGGTATTCACTAACTTCAACTCCATTTAAATCTAATTTTCTAATACTTCGACCACTATAAGTGTGATCAAATGTAGATTTAGCAGTTCCAAATTTTGCGTGATAGCCAAGAAACAAAGCTACATCACAGTCTTCGATGCCGGTTATCATACTTAATGGTCGAGGATATCCACGAATAATCGTTACATATTCCGGTAGATCATCAACTATAATATTCACCATTGGACCATGACTATCAGCAATTAAGACTTCATCAAACCCATTCGAATGAAGTTCTTCAACCACAACGTGAGTTATTCGTGTGGCTATCTTCCTAGCCTCTTCATATAATGATCCTTTCAAGCTTAATTGTCCTGGATTTACAACATGAGGCATGCCCTCCAAATCAACAGAAATGAATGCTTTCATAGAGCAAGAATTCTTCTGATTTCTTTAAAGTTATTGTGAACTTCTCGAAAGATTTCAATTAATAGGCTCATTAATGCTCATCCTCAACAAGTTATTTCAATCATTATACCTAACAAATTGGTATGACCGTTTCGATAACCTTCAAGAAAATTATTGAGTAAACAGGTCTTTGAGGTTAAGACATGAAAATCATTGTCGATCATAGAGAACCAAATAATATTATTAAATTAATCAATGAACTTAGTGTTGAGGTTGAAATTCAACAACTTCTTCTAGGAGATTATCTATTATCGGATCAAGTAGTCATTGAACGGAAAAGAGGTCGCGATTTTGTACAATCCCTTTATGATGGACGCTTATTGGATCAAATTACCAGGATGGCAGAAGAATATGATAAGATAATATTAATTTTAGAAGATTTTGAACTTGACGAATCTGAGTACAAACAAATCTATGGAGCAATATCATATCTAACAATTTTCAAGAATATCCCCATAATTCCAACCAATTCTCAAGAAGAAACTGCTCATTTAATTGAGAGGTTAACATCTTGGGTACAAGAAGAGCATCAGGATCCAGTTCTCTCAAGAGGGGGTCCCAAACGACTTACGGCTCGCGATAAACAATTATACTTTCTTCAGGGATTGGATGGTGTTGGGCTCAAAACAGCTGAATACCTGATTGATGAACTGAAAACACCATATAACATAATTAATACAATTATGGATACCGAGATTTTATTCACCCGAACTGGTAATCCTAAAGGAGTAACCGGGAAATTTGCTGAGATGAAAGGGATAAGTCATCGATTTGTAAAAAGAAATCGTGAAGTGCTAGCCGGGGAAGTAATTAAGGGTAAAACTTAATCTTAGCGGACTTCGAATAAAAAAATATTTGCACCAAATAAACAAGTCAATGGTAAAACAGTTAATTCTTCATACGAGAAGAGTCAATAAATGCAAGTGAATGTTTTCTTCGATAAGCAATTGTATTTTTTTGGTGACATCGTTACGGTAAGATTTGAAATTCATGGCCTTTACATCAAAGAGCAAGAGTAATATCACTGATAATGCATTCTGGCGAGAAGGTCGGGATCACCTATCATCACGGGAAGCACCGTCGCACAATTTGGGATACAGTCTATTATAATGGTGTTCAGGAGGACTTAAAAATCGATGAAGGCAATAATTATTATGAATATGAACTACAATACCAGCTACCAGTTCAACAATCACAGACGATAAGATTCAATAAATTATTTGTATTCCATGAAGCTATCGCCCATGTTGATGTGAAGATGGGAAGTGATCCAGTCTTCAAGTTTGATATACCTGTAATACCAAGATTGCCTCAAGGATCTCCACTTTTAAATGGTGGGACATTTGAAAATCAGGGTGTTCAGGTAACCATCGATAGATTATTCGGTCATACAGGTGATTCAATACCTATTACAGTTATAATTCCTGATGATGTTAAATACAGATCAGTCCGCTTGGAATTGGTTCAAAGAATAAATAAATTCCTGCGGAGATACTCAGACTATCATAGTAACAGTTTCACATTATTTGAGTCTCCTGCGGGACAACAAACTCCTAATGTAATTACTCTACCTCAGATTGCTTTCTCCTCAGTTCACGGTACTTTCTTTAATATTACTCATACCATGAAGCTAGTAATTGATATTGCCTGGGGCAGTGATATCAATGTTGAGTTTGAATTTGGCTATTTTACTGTTCCAAGGAGTGTATTTGAAGAAGTATCTAGAAGAGAGGAATTAGTTCAGGTTGAACACCGACAGGGAATAGACGCAGTAAAAATGGAAGAACCAGCCAAACCACTAGATGAGCCATTAATTGACGATACTGGGAAAGAATGTGTGGTGTGTGGGAGTGAATTACCTGAAAACTCTCAATTTTGCAGCGAATGTGGCTCTAAAGTGTGAAGATAACTAATAATCTAGAAAAATTAATTTGTTAATAATTTTCCACTCTGAAAATGATATTGTTAGCTACTAAAACGTGAATTAATCAATGTTATTCAATATTTGAAGTGTGTTTATTAATTATTAGTTTAACTTTATTATATAATTACTACAATCAAATTATCTTTTCTGTTTACGATAGATAATGCTCACAACCAATATTCCAAAACCAATCGGCATAATGGGAATTGGTAAGCCTGGCTCATCATCTGAGGTCTCACTAGTGTCATCAGGTGTGCTACTAGTTGGTTCTTGGGAGGTTGTAATATTCGAGGTCGTTGTACTGCTAGTAGTACTGCTTGTAGGAGTGGTTGCAGTAGTGGATGTAGAGGGGAAAGTTTGTGCAGATTTGTATTCATGCGGATGACCAGTTAAAGTTAATCCCCACTCTTCAAGAAAAGTTACTCCTCCATCAATAACTACGTCCATAGTCCCACTCGGACCACCAGAAACAACACCATCGAAATAATATAATAAATTGAAATCCATCATCTCAAAAAATTCTAACCATACACCATTTGAGCTATCATAGGTCATTGCCATCACTCCATGGACAGTAACATCCAAAGCTGTATTAACTCCAAGTGTTCCCAGCCATAGATCTTATTTGATTATCAAAGATAACAATGATATAACTCTATTTAAATGTCTAATTGGATGCAGATTATATTGCAGATATTTAATAAATTTAGTACCTTTTCTTTTTATGATAAATTACACTAATGACAAGCAGGCCTATAGCAAAGGGCATTATTGGCACTGGTAAACCAGGTCCCTCGTCTGATGTATCCTCGCTTTTAGGTGGGGTAGTTGAACTTTCACTCGTAGTTGAACTTTCACTCGTAGTTGTGGTATTAGAGGTTGTTGAGGTAGTAGTAGTAGTTGTAGTAGTTGTGGTATTAGAGGTTGTTGTAATCGGTGGTGTTGGATAGATTGTCTGTGCGGATTTATATAAATTAGGATGCGTGGCCAATGTTATCGCGACTTCACTATACCCGTACATAAACATATCAATTCCTGCATATTCACCTTGGAAGGGAATTTCACCGTAAACAAAGATTTCATACTCCATACTTTCATAGACTTCAAGCAATACACCCGTCCAGCTATCATATACGAATTCGTTTACTCCAAAGGCATAAACATCAACTTTAACTGGGACTTCTAGTCCACCACATGGACCAAAACATATCTTATCATTACCAGACCAAGTTGTCTCATAATTTCCGGAAATCAATTCTGCTTCAATGAAATAATCTCTTGTATTGATGGTGTAATTCTCATATATTAACTCGGAAGTGCTATTAACAATAGGAACGTCTCCGGGATAATTAATTTGGAAACCTCCGTCTCGACCTCGATCTTCGTCTTGATCTATCCACATTTCATTTTCAAGGTCAGGATCAATTTCATAGCTTGTATTTGACGTTGAATCAAAATCTTCGAATTCAAAATCATCATACCAAAATGTGATTGGTGTGGTTTGATTCATCCACATCCATTGTCCTTGATCCATGAAACCATAATCTCCCCCTATGCTGAATGCGTTATGCAGATTAAATAGAGTCATTGCCTCGAATGAACCATTTTGGTGACGATATACATCAATAACCAAATCTCCTGTTGTAGTAACTGTTACATCCATTCCACGATATTCTTGTCCACTACCAAACCAAATATCCATGTATTCTGAACTTTCAGAGTAAGCATCCACATCAAAGCTAAGATTATCGCCTTCTTCAAGTAAATTTACTCCTGAGGATGTGAGTCTTGTATTACCATAATGACTTGAGGCTTCTTCTAATCTCATTGATTGATTCAGTTCCCAGAATATTTCTTCATATCCTATACCGCTCACATTTACTCCAGGTGATCCTTGTCCTTCCCAAATGAGAAAAGATGAGTTTTCATAATCAAGAGTAAAGAGTGACCACTCATATTGATACATATCCACGAGCAATGTAGTATCATTATCAAAGGTGAATTCGTTATACTTACCATATTCAAGAGTATAGGTTCCATTAACCGATATTTCATCTCCCATTATGTCAAAATAATCATCATAATCACCAGTAAAAGAGCCATAATAATCACTCCAGGCTGTAGTTAGATTTACATCATCGTAACTATTTCCATTGATAGTGAAATTATCTGTCCAGCTATATGTACCTCGGGCTTTTAAGGGTACAGTAAGAGGTGGATCTCCACCGCCTTGATTGAGAGCTAATCCACCTGGACCACCCTCATCAAGTGGAGTATCACTCAACACATCTTCTGGCACTTCGATATCAAGATCTTCCATTTCTAAAGGAATTATCGAATAGGTTTGATTTGATCGTGTACTTTCTTGACCCTCATATTCCCAAATTTGCCCAGACAGATCAAAGGACCAAGGAGTTGCATTATGCCAGTCGAAACTATTTGACGGACCGTCCCACTCACCAGAATCGCTATACCCGGTCGATTTTGATCCAGGTTGATTTGTCAACTCCGCGCTAACAGTAAATGTAGTATCTTGTGAGGCGGATGGGTGCACATTTCGACCGAAAAATAACTCCATATTTCCTTTTCCTGATTGATTGTCTTTATGGCCTTCTTCATCATAGGCGATAAGTTTAGTAACATCATCTCTTTCTGTAATGCTGAATGTATCAGATTCGTCCCAAGTGTTGTTCTGATTCATTGCATATAGAAATCGATCCCCTGTCTCAATGACATCACTCGAAATTTCTTGCCCTGTAGTATTGGAAATTGGAAATGTCATCAATGATACTATCAGAATAGAAATTATTATGACTGTTATTGGTAATGAGTTTTTATTAAATTTCATTAGTATACCTCATATATTATCGATGTGTTATGCTCATTAAATTCATAAGTATTGCTATTTTTTTTTCTATTTTTAACTAAATTATAACACAGTATTTTCAAAAGTTTCCACAACGGATATCTTTATTATGATCTCTATGACCATTTTAATTCCAATTATAATCAGATAAGGAATTTCGATAAACAAAAAAAGTAAAAGTTGAATAATAAAGTCTTGGCGGAAAAATTATTATTATGTACGACTTGATGATTACTTTCACCCGTGTTTAAACTTGATTACTGTCTTATTCAATATTTTACTATTCTCTCAGTTTTCCATAATTACTTCCGGGCACCTTATGCGTCTATCTTTGTGAATGCATAATCTATGCAAGGAAAGTAACCAGTTGATTAGATGTAAACCCGTTATGACTGCAGATAGAATCACATTTTAGATTATTAGTTAAATAGTGGGCGGATTTTATTATTCCAATTGCTCAATCGATTTAGAATGATCATTTATTTAAAATAAATTTTTGATATTAACTTTATTATGGTTTTTTAAAACTTTAAGTGTCAAAAACAAAGAATACACAAATTCCTCCAAGGAAATTCAGGATATGACGATAAGAGTTGATTTGTTAATAAATTTCCATTCTGAAAATGGTATTGTTAAGAACTAAAATGGTAAGTAATGAATTTTGTTCAATGTTTGAAGTGAGTTTATTAATTTAGATTAACTTGATTACTAAGTCCAATAATCATATTATCTTTTCTGTTTGCGATAGATAATGCTCACAACCAATATTCCAAAACCAATCGGCATAATGGGAATTGGCAAAGCAGGCCCTTCATCTGAGGTTTCAGTAATATCATCAGCAGTACTATTGGTTATAACTGGTGAGGATGTTGTATTTGTCGAAGCAGTACCCGTACCGGTGCCAGTACCTGTTCCTGTACCAGTACCTGTGCCAGTTCCAGTACCAGTGGCTGTACCTGTGCCTGTACTTGTTCCTGTGCCAGTTCCAGTACCAGTGGCTGTACCTGTGCCTGTACTTGTTCCTGTACTTGTTCCTGTACTTGTTCCTGTTATTGAAGTCGCAGAAGGCGGTGGGGATGGACCCCCTGTCTGAACGCTCAAGTATTCTACTGGGTGTGAAATTAAGACCGCATCCATTTCAGAATATAATGTAATGTCATCATAATACT
>CAZRLL010000201.1:2743-6825 GCA_964600735.1 uncultured archaeon | reverse complement strand
GGTGGAATAAAATGTACAAATTAATACATGATTATAAAGCTTTGAATGAACGGTTCAAAAAGAGAATCAAAGGATAAACAAAAGGATAATGGAATTCGAAGCAAAAGGATAAAACGTGAGTTTAGTCGTAAAAGACAGAAAAAGGATAATAAATGATTTTTCTATAAGGAAAATGAAATTCAATGCCGCTTCTCCTAAAATATATTAGGGAGTAATTTTATGATATTACTGTCTACTTGGAACCACATTCTATCTAGGGTATCACTTGATCTAGTTATAAAAATATATGAGATTAATTTACAGACGTATTTATTTTACAAGATTTTATCTAATCAGTTGTCAGAAATGTCATAACAAATAATTCGATATCCAAAAACACAAACACCTGTTTAATAATTGTTGGACTTTGCTTCAAATCAGGGAATTTATGGAAATTAATAGGGGATTCTCTCGTATCAAAACGACTATACATTTCTTTCGTATTTTGTTTGCTGTGACAAAAAGGAGCTTAATAGTTGATTTTAGATATAAATTCCAAATAGTTGTCGAGGCAGCATGGACTGCAATTAATGTAGCTGTTTTTGTTTTATTGGGTGCTGCGTGGCAAGAAACAGCTGGTACTACTGGTGTTCCCTATTCAATGATTACATTTTTCATTATTGCAACTGGTTTTTTTACTTTTCTCTCTGGTATAATGGAAACAACAGTAACCGCAATAACAGAGGAGAACCAGCTAGGTACAATGGGATTCTTAGTCACGAATTCTGTGAGTCCTATTGCCATAATACTTGGGAGATACCTTTCAGCTACTGTTAGATGGCTTATTATTTTATTTGTCATTGTTATACCTCCATTGATTATTAAAGGAGTATATCCTTCAACAATTGATCTAATATGGGCCTCTTTCGTTATCCTTTTTATCGCATGGATCTTTGTATTGGGAATTACGTTATTGTTAACCTCAATTAACCTATTAATCAAAAGAACTACAACCCTAAATAGAGTTACGATATATATTATAAGATTTGCTGCGGGTGCATTTATTCCCATAAACAGTTTTGATCAAAGCTTAAAATTATTTAATAAACCACCTTCGAATTTTCTTATTTTGTTTCCCTTAGCATTTTGTCTTGAAGCACTACGCTGGATTTTTACGATCAGTTCATCATCAGACTTAAATTGTTCTGGATGTACATCTAAAGATAATATTGAACATGAGGGATTTAACTCGATATTTTCAACGAATGTTTCTACGCTTACATTTTCGGATACTTCTGTTCAACAGGTTTTATTAGCTGTTTTTATATTTCTGATTATTTCATTAATTACCGTCTCCAAGTTAACAACAATCGCAAGAAAGTGGGGTACAATCGAATTTTACTAGGTGTGTTTGCAATATGGTAAAAAATGCAATTGAGATTGAAAATCTCAAAAAAACATTTCGTACTCCTGGTAATCGTGCTGGTAATGTAGTTTTAAGTGATATCTCATTTGATACACCACGCGGGGATTCGGTAGCGGTCACTGGAGCTAATGGGTCGGGAAAGACTACTTTATTGAAAATTTTAGCCACATTGTATTTGCCAGATGGCGGAAGATGTAGGATTCTTGATATGGATCTGATACGCGAGGCAAATTTAATTCGAGAATTTATATCATTTGTTTCACCTGGGCTTGATTTTCAAAGAAAATTGACTTTAAATGAAAACTTAGAATTTTTTGCTAAAGTTCAAAACTCCAATCTAGATGGTGCATATGGGTTTCTTGAGGAAATGCAATTATTAGATAAATTGGAAGATAGAACAGAAACATTTAGTGAGGGACAAAAAACGATTACTAGATTAGCAATCGGATTGATGAAAGATGCCGATATATTATTTCTCGATGAGGTAACATCGGGACTAGATGTGAATAGGAAGGAGCAAGTTATAAATTATTTGAAATCTGAATTAAATCATAAAACAATTTTGATGGTCGATCACGATAGCACTGTTATTGATAGATTATGTGATAAGGTTCTTATCCTGAAACACGGTGGATATGTTGATCGAATGGTTTCTATCAAAGAATTATTGGATGGTCTGCCGTATTCACATGAAATAACTGCTATCCCGAAAAGAACACTAACAGAAAGAGAGGTCAAACAATTATGGCCTCATTATACTCGTGCTGGTGGAACTATAAGATTTTATCCCAAGAATAGGAATGAAACCCAAATAATCAATACTCGTATCCTTTCATCTGGATTTATCTCTCGTGCGGAGACCCGAGCCATAGATCTCAATGATTATGCGATTAGGATTGCAGAAGAATTACCATTTGAAATTTAATATAGAATTGGATAGTATTTTTGGATGAAAGTGTTAATTGTTGGACATATTTCTCTCGATATTAGGGAGGGTAGGACAATTCTTGGAGGTCCACCCCTATATCAATTACCAGTATTTATTTCCCATGATGTAGAAGTCCATATAATTACTAGCACAAAAGATTCCTCGAAACTTCCAGAATGCGAGAAATGTAGATTCTCAATTCAACCCTCGCAATTTACAACTACGTTTGAATTTATTGAACCAAGATATAAAAATAAATTGAATGAGGAAGATCGGATCTTGAAGTTGGTCAAAAAGGCTTCCCCAATTGATTATAATTTTGTAAATGAAAATATAGACTCAAACTATGATATTGTTATTGTCTCCCCCATTGCAAACGAATTGGATTTCAATACAATGGAATTAGTCGCAGATCTCTCAAAGAATTCTTTCCTAGATATGCAGGGAATTGTACGATATTTTAAAAAGGATGGAACCGCGAAAATAAAATTTAGATATTCAGATCTAGAATGGGCACTCCAGACATTTAATGTTGTGAAAATTTCAGACACCGAATTTGAGAATATTGACCAATTTTTAAATCCTCACTCCTCTAAATTGGTAGTAACTAAAGCAGGACATGGATACGAAATTTTCTCAAGTTCGAGAAAAAAGATCATTACAACAAAACCAATAACAAATTTGATTGATTCAACTGGATCAGGAGACATCTTTTTAGCTACTTTCGCATATTATTATCAAGAAAATCCTCTCACACAATCAATACACTTTGCAGACCAATATGCGAAAGAGAATTTAAACAATGTTGGAATTCCAGACCCTTCAATATTCACGAAATTAAGGTCTAACCCCACTTAATGTGGCAAGAAATGTCACATTTGCTGTTAAATCTGCAGTTATTTTGGGATTAATGCATTCATTAGAATTTTTAAAATATTCATCAAGCTCCGTAGTCATATTCTTACCCAATGTTGTAAGATATCCCCCATTCTCAATGATGTTTTTTGCTTTTTGTCTTATTTTCAGAGCAGTTTCTTTTCCAAATGATTGGAGAACTTTAGAATCGGGAAAGATACTCATCAGATTTATGTATGTATGAGTAATTGCTGAACTCATTTCTACCCCCTCATTAATAGCCTCACTAAATGCTGATAAACCTTCACCAAAACATACAGGATAACCTTCATGTAACTCTTTAAATAAAAAATTGTCTCCACTATGCATTCTATAAAAGTCAAATAAATTAATTTCCGATTCCAGTAAGTCATTTACAGATTCAGGTAAGGATAATCCTATTGTGCTTGATCTTGGATAAATATGGTTGTCAATCTCATGTAACATGGAAACTATATTGACTGTATCTTCCGGTGTTGTATTTTCAATGAAATTTTGAGTAATGGCTGGCAATTCTTTGATTTTAAGAAATTCATCATTATTCTCTGAACTTGATTGCAAATATCCGGCTGCTGCAGCGATGGGTGAAAATAAAAATAATAAACCAAGATTAATAGTCCCACCAGACTGCCATTTCGGTCCCTCCTTTGCAGCGGTGGATATAATCCAACCCATATCCACTTCGTCGATATCGATAAGCCCCCTTTCAACCATTATTCCCCTCGTGGCAAGTTGATATAAAAAAGGAATTAAGGCTATGGCACTTGATAAATAATGTTCCATTTTCATACCGTTAAAATCCTGAAACCTGTTAACATTACCAGGCATCATATGAGGAGTTACTTGAATCGAAGC
>CAZRLL010000201.1:0-2643 GCA_964600735.1 uncultured archaeon | reverse complement strand
GCTAATCACTCTGGTGATATTGCACTGGACCATGAATCATTAAACATTTTAACAAACATTTTAGCAGTTTTCTTATCTTCTAAATGAACACCAAAATGACCTCTTGTAGCATCCTCTGAATAAGAAGGATATGCGTATGAACAAAATAAAATACTAGTAGAGTCAATTACAATAAGAATGGTGGAGAATGAATCTTCAGTAACAAGAATATCGATTTTATCAAGCATCTTCAAGACTTCCTTTTCATAAGCATCATTGACACCTCTAGGCGTGGTAAGTATTTTTATATCACAATCATCTTTTTTCTGCAATAGCAATTCCGCAAAACCCCCATGTCTGATTTCAAGAAGTGTATCCACTGCTAATAAAATTTCTTCATTTGCATTATCAATGATGTCTCTTAGATATACATTCAATTCTGGTCTTCCAAATATAGTATAAGTTACTGGAAAATCGATATCAGTCTCCCTCTCTTGTAACTCTGATAATGCGTTTTTTGCAACAGTTATTCTTTTGATATGTTCATTTTGATCCCTATCTAGTACATCTTGTGGATTTACAGCCACATATACAGATGGTCCTCCCATAGTTGCAGATATTCGTTTTACATGTCCTTTCCCAGTTAATTTTTCAAGGATTTGGTACACTCTGTTAGCAGGAACTTGACTTTTTTTTGCTATCTGAGATGCAGTCGATTTTCCTTGTTGTACTAACGCAGAGTATGTTTTCGATTCGTATTCACTCCATCCGAGAGCAGTTAACGACCGTATTGCATCTTCAAGTTCAATCAATCAAATTCAGTTTCATTAATTGTGTTTACACTTATATTCATTGTGGATTAGTGACTCCTTCAGTGGTAAATATTGAAGTTTAACAGTGGTGTCTCTTCCAAATTTTTTGTATCATTTAAATTAACAAATGCAGAAAAGTGAATTCAACTGATAACTTAATCAAATGCAATTTATGTATGTATTTTGGATAATAAGAGTAAATTATATACACATAAAGTGAAAAAAAAGAAGGCCATATTGATGAATGACCTTCAAGATGGGGGTTATAAACGATTGAAAGTGGTTATTTTTGGATGCGTATATCTATTTGTAAGTTCTCCTGTCATTGCTCCAACAATTAATTTAACAGATTTTTCATGCGCGATATCAAGTAATCGCTGAGAGATTATTCCATCAATAATTATTGAATTTACGTCATTAAGGGTTTTTAACTGTTCATAAGCATCAGCAGTATTCACAGTCAGAACAGGTTTATGTGAAGAATTTAGAAACACAGCATTAAATGTCTGGCGCATTCCCTTAATTATACTTATCAATGCTTGTGGAACACTAACTTTTGTGAATTTTTGACTTTTCTTCCTATTATAATCACGATCTCTAGTCTGGTTCCTGTCTCTTGGTCTAAACGAACCTTTCCTTTGGGATGGTCTTGTTGGACGGTCCCCATCAGCATGATGGGATCCTCTACGATGTGTTTGAGGATATTTTTCTTTCTTATTAGAGGGGGATTCAACACTTTGATGTGATTTATTATCTGAATGAGTTTGCTTTTGTTTTGGACGATCCCGATCATTCTCCATCTTTTTTGATTTCGAATTATCTTGTCGCCTAAATGTCTGTTTACCCATTTTCCCTTGTTCAGCAAGAAATTCATTTACAGATAATTTCTCTGTAATAAATTTCGCATGCTCTAAGGTTAGTTTATTCTTCAAAGCAAAATTTACATCTTCAAGTGAAAGATCTTCTACCTCTTTTCTTGGAGGAGCACGAGCAATATAATCAATGGAAGCTACTAACAGCAGTTCCTTCAATATCATATCTCCTCCTCGATCTCCATCAAGTAAAGCAATCACATTACGATTTTTACAAATATTTTTTATAGTTGATGAGATTTTTGTTCCATCGATTGCGATGGTATTTTCAATATTCATCTTCAGCAAATTGACAATATCAGCTCTTCCTTCAACAAGAATAATCTCATGTGATTGGAAAATATCTGGTCCTGCTGAAAGACGATCTGGACCAAAAGTGACTACACGTCCCCTTTTGGCATCTTTTTCAACAATCGTCGGGATATCTTTTACCTCTTCACGAATTTCGACATCCCATTTTTTCATTATTTCAGAAGCCCGTTTTGTTATTTGATCCCTTTTATCCTTTCTTACATCAACAATCTTATCCAATTTTAATGTACAATTACAAGGACCAACTCGATCGACTGATTCAATAGTTGCAGCAATAATTGCCGTCTCTATTTTATTCAAACTAGACGGTATTATGATTTTTCCAGAAGTTGCTCCACCCCTGTTATTTAACTCAAGACCAATACGGCCCATACGTCCAGATTTTTGCAATTGCTTTAAATCCATATCTGAATCAAGCAATCCTTCGGTCTGACCGAAGATCGCGCCCACAATATCTGATTCCGATGTAACCCCCTGTATATTGATGGATAACACCATCTTATACTTTATAGTTTCATCATTTGTTTTTGTTCCCATTGTGGTTTCTCCTAGTCGCTCCGTAGTTTATACCAATTCAATTAATCAACAATAAAATCACCAAAAAGGTAAATTAATTTACAAATTAAAAGTTGTAAAAAGTGTAAAAACTAAGAGCTCCTAAAATGATA
>CAZRLL010000200.1:0-6833 GCA_964600735.1 uncultured archaeon | reverse complement strand
TGATGATGAGGCTCCTCTTTCCAAAAATTTTGAAATTTTTTCATCGGTTGTCGTAATTGTAGTTGATACACTACACCAAGAATTTTTACCAATCTGATCGAGTAGTTTAATATCTCTGATTATCAGATCAGATTTTGATATGATATGAACTGGATAATCATGCTTTTCCAGCACTTCAAGACATTGTTGAGTATTTTTGTATTTCCTCTCTGCGGGTTGATATGGATCTGTACTTCCCGAGATTCCAACAACGTCTGGAATTACGCTTGTTGAACTGGATAATTTTTTATTTAATATTTTTGATAGATTTTTTTTTATAATAATATTTTTCTCAAAATGAATTGGGAGATGATATTTTTGACTTCTTGAATCACAATAAACACAACCAATTTGACATCCATTATATGAATTTAAGGTATATCTGGTCCAGAACCAACTATCAATATATTTTAAACGATTCATCGCAGATTTGAATTGCCTATGGGTAAATGTGACCATCTAATAACCTGAATACAAAATTTTAATGATGAAAGAAGATATTTTAGCTTGTGTAATTTTAATATATTTTTGGTTAAACCTGTAATTTTATTTTCTCTTAAAACATCATCCAGTCTTGAACAATCGGGGGGCGTAATCCCATTTTCACCTCAATCCGATGGACCAAAGACAAATCTGTATCATCTATGGCTTCATTTTTCAACAACCTTTGATGTAGAATGTTTTGCAAGAAGTGAATTATCATTTTTCTACCATCGCTGATACCGGATTGACATAAATCTATGAATTTTCTTGTTAATTCAGAATTTTTAATTCCTTCTCCTTGAATAAGTTTTGAGTTCAAATCAACGAATATCGTGTCCAATGGAAGATATAATTTCATATGTGATTGATATTTTTCTGGTAGTTTACTCACCCCAATGATGTTTTCGTTACCATCAAGTTCTTCACAATTTGTTGTGATACAAATATATTTGAATAAAACACTGGGAATCATCTGTAGAATTCCGTAAATGAATTTCAATCTTTCTGAATGTTCTGGATGGACAATAATTATATCATCACCGCATAATAATGAGTAGAGAAAAATAGATGCTTTCTCCAAATCAAATTGGTTTGCCAAATTAATATCAAATTCATGATCTGCATATTCAATCAACTTGTATTTATCACCTTTGGCAAGGTGTGAAATGATTTTTTCATGCATTATTGGTAAAAATGGTTTCCATAATATCCTTTCTAACTCGGTCAGTAAGACCATCATATTATATGTCGAATCATCCTCTTTGGCAAAATATGATATACCAATCCAATCCATACAAGTTCTTATTCGAATACACTCATTTGGACTTGCACCTTGAGGAGTAAATGCGGTCAATATTTTTAGCAATTCACTTTTAGAGTGATTAGTGCTACTTTCAATGGCTTCAAAGCCATTTGCTCTCGTGAAAGTGCTTGTAACTATGTGATATTTGATCGAAGAGAGCATTATTAGTAATTATCTCTCAATTAAATAAACAACTTAGATTGGTTTTAAAATCGTACAAACTATGGCAAATTGAATAA
The DNA here is from genome assembly GCA_964600735.1 of uncultured archaeon. GTDB lineage: Archaea > Asgardarchaeota > Heimdallarchaeia > Heimdallarchaeales > Kariarchaeaceae > LC-2. The sequence continues at coordinate 5,270 of CAZRLL010000200.1, read as the reverse complement.
TCATTTGATTAACGACACATAAGGGATTAGAAGAAGATAATATGAAGATAATTTTATATTTTGATGGAGCATCAAGGGGAAATCCCGGCATTGCAGGAGCTGGGGCGTATTTGTGTACAGAGCCATTTAGTAATGAGTATGAGTGGAAGCTTAGAAAATTCCTTGGAAATAAAACTAATAATCAAGCAGAATATTATGGAATAATTATTGGATTGAAAAAAGTCATTGAACTTATTGAAGGAAATATTATCAGTATTAGGGAACTTGTTATTAGGGGAGATTCTCAACTAATTATACGACAAATAAACGGGCAATATAAGGTTAAAAGCAAGAATATTGTTGATTTGTTTTCTCAATCAAAAATACTTCTAAATAAGATAAAATACTACGGCATAAAATTCCGGGTTGAGCATATTTATCGGACATTGAATAAGATTGCTGATCAACTTGCAAACCAAGGAATTGACAATGAAAATAATATATCTTAGTGAAAAGGTTCGAATTTAATACTTTCAGTTATCAGAGGATACCAAAAAATAGTTATTTCTGATATTTTGCGAGGTTTAATACCAATTTGCAAATAGTTTTAAGAATTTCCTTTTCATCATCAGTAATCTTATGATCCTCTCTAGCGATCTCGTAGGCTTTTTCTAGTATCTCCATTCTTCCCTCGAATAGTTCGATTTTCTCAGCACCATCAATTACTCCATCCTCCAACGCTTTATTGACCATCTGTGAATATGCCTCTACATCGAGTACAATGTTAGAAATTAAACTGTTCTCCTCTTCAGTAATAATTCCATCTCGTAAAGCAGCTTCTTTAAGCCTAGACATGATTTCATGGGAATGTTTAGATTTTTCACCCATTTCTGAATCATTCATGGCATGTACTATTATTTATTTGTTTAATATTAAGAGATCGATTGAGACTTCCAAGAAGTATTGATTTTGAGATATTTTTAACTAGTGTATTTGTAAAATCCTTCACCCGATTTCATACCAAGTTTGCCTTCTTCCACTAATTTAGTTAAGACTTCGGGTACTTTATATGTTGCACCCAGCTCTCTCTCTAGTGTTTTTGCTGATGAATGCACTACATCCAAACCAACGAAATCTGCTAATGCAAGCGGACCGATCGGTAAATTGGCACCTAAGACCATGGCTTTGTCAATATTTTCGGGAGTGGCTATACCCTCGTTAAATAGTTTCATAGCTTCTCCAATCATACCAGCTAAAACGCGATTGACAATAAAACCTGGAGAATCCTTTGCCGGAATAGGAGTTTTTCCAATCCGATCTACGAAAGAAGTAGCTATTTCAACAGTTCCTTCAGATGTCTTTTCACCCAAAACAACTTCCACTAATTTCATTGCAGGTACTGGACTGAAGAAATGCAATCCGACTACACGTTCCGGATTTTCTACAGCTGAAGCAATCTCTGTGATCGATAGGGTAGATGTGTTGCTAGCAAGAATGGAATTATGGGGTGCGTTTTCACTCAACACGTTAAATATATCCTTTTTTAGATCCATATTTTCAAATACTGCCTCAATCACTAAATCTGCATCCTTTACTACTTCAGCAAGATTTAATGAGGTTTTAAATCGCTGACTTAATTGCATCCCTTGATGTGGCGTCATTTTATTTCTTGATATCCCATCTTTGATCATATCTTTGATTTTACTCATTCCTGAATCTAGAAGTTTTTGATCCTGGTCTACCAAGACTACAGCAATATCCGCTTGTCCTAGGACATACGCGATGGAAGACCCCATAAACCCTCCTCCTCCAACAATGATCACTTTTTTTATCTCGCTCAATTCCCGATCAACCTTAAAATTTTCTTTTGACAATATGATTACCAATCAAATTAATATAAATTCATCTTAATAAAATTAGGATTGTGGGGACAATTTTCACTACAATTGAAATGCCATTAACCAAGGAAAATGTTTGTTAAACTTAATTTTGGTTCTGACCAAAAATCATAATTGGATATTTTCTCATATCATCGAAAATCATCTCTAGGAGGGGAAGAATTGAATTCGCGGGTTTCAGGTTTATTACTTGCCATAAACAGCTTTGTAGGAAGAAAATTTTAGTGGTTCACTTATGTTTTAATTCATATTTGAACCACATAATGAGCAATTCGCAAATTTCATATTCAAGGTGGTCTGATAACTTTATTTAGCTAGAATGAACAAATTTTGTTTAGATAAGTCAGACCAAATATTGGGAGAAAATCCAGCCTTCACGTTAAACATTAAATAGTCATCAATTTGAGCATAATTAACTGGGGAATTTATTATCTAGATGCGGATTGGGTTGGCTAATTATGCATTTAGTGATTTCTTTCTGATTTATTGAATTCGGAGGACGCATACATATCAAATCAAAAATTTACGTATAATCCAGAGAATGGATTGGTATCTAAGCGACTATTTTCTGAGGATGGAACTCATCCTTATGAAACGGTTAACTGGAATAAAAGAGATATTAAAGTAACTTCATCTGAGGGTAAAGAGATTTTTTCGCAGAACAATGTTGAATTTCCTGAAGATTGGTCTCAAAATGCTGTGCAAATTGTTACTTCAAAATATTTTCATGGTCAACAAAATACAGACCAAAGAGAAACCTCATTAAAACAATTAATTGACAGGGTTGTACTAACCATTGGCAAATGGGGAGAAGATGGGGGATATTTTGCAAGTTCAGATGATGCAGAAATATTTATTCATGAACTCATTATGATACTCCTCCATCAAAAAGCCAGTTTCAACAGCCCTGTTTGGTTTAATATGGGAACTACTGAAAAACCTCAAAGTTCTGCTTGTTTTATCAATAGTGTTGAGGATACCATGGAAAGTATCCTGGAATTGGTTAAAACTGAAGGGATGATATTCAAATATGGTAGCGGATCGGGAGTAAACATTTCAAAGTTAAGGAGTAATGGAGAGCCATTATCTAGTGGAGGGACATCTAGTGGTCCGATCTCATTTATGCGTGGTTTTGATGCTTTTGCAGGTTCTATAAAATCAGGTGGAAAAACAAGGAGGGCAGCAAAAATGGTATTAATTGATGTTTGGCATCCTGATGTGGTTCAATTCATCAATTCTAAAGCAGAAGAGGAAAAAAAAGCCTGGGCTTTGATTGATGCAGGTTATGATGGATCATTTACTGGGGAAGCATATAGATCGGTTTTCTTTCAAAATGCCAATCATTCAGTCCGTGTTTCTGATGATTTTATGCAAAAAGTGATGACCGATGATAACTGGGACCTTAAAGCTGTAACCTCGAGTAAAATTGCTCGAACCCTAAAAGCCAGAGAATTATTAACTATGGTATCAGAAGCAACACATCTTTGTGGAGATCCAGGTCTACAGTATTCTACTACAATTAACAAATGGCATACCTGTAAGGTTAGTGGACCAATAAATGCAAGCAATCCTTGTAGTGAATTTGTATTTCTTGATGATACTTCATGTAATCTGGCTTCAATAAATTTATTGAAGTTTAGAAATGAAGATGGGACATTCAACGTTGATCAATTTATCCATACCGTTAATGTTCTAATCACTGCACAGGAGATCGTGGTTGATTATTCCTCATATCCCACTGATAAAATTACAAAAAATAGTAAGTTATTTCGTCCGCTGGGTTTAGGTTATACTAACCTTGGAGCATTGCTAATGTCACAAGGATTAGCTTATGATTCTGAAGAAGGAAGAAATGTTGCATCTGCAATATCTTCAACATTATCGGGACAGGCCTATCTACAAAGCTCAATAATTGCTGCTAATCTGGGATCTTTCTCGGGTTATGAGAAAAACAAGAAATCCATGTTAGAAATAATTCAAATGCACCGTAACTCATCCAAATCACTAAGAGGATTAGGTGTTGAAGCTAATTTACTCAATTATGCTCAATCGATTTGGGATAAGACCTTGGAATCAGGAAAGCAATATGGTTACAGAAACTCCCAGACAAGTGTTATCGCCCCAACAGGGACCATTAGTTTCAAAATGGATTGTGACACAACAGGAATAGAACCTGATTTTTCACTTATCAAATACAAGAAATTAGTTGGGGGAGGATATATGAAAATCGTAAATAGTACAATCCCACTTGCACTCACTCATCTAGACTATTCGAAAGCAGATATTACTAAGATAATTGATTTTATCGATCAAAATGGGTCTGCTGAGGGATGTGGCAACCTTGCAGAAAAACACCTTCCTGTTTTCGATTGTTCAGTAAAACCACAGTCTGGAACTCGATCAATTCATTATATGGCTCATGTAAAAATGATGGCTGCAGTCCAACCATTTATTTCCGGAGCTATTTCAAAAACAGTAAATATGCCAGAAGATGCAACAGTTGATGAGATATCAGAAGTGTACATCAAAGCTTGGCAAATGGGAGTGAAGGCAATTGCTATTTACCGTGATAATTCTAAAAGATTGCAACCATTATCATCTAAGAAGGATAGTTCAACTAAAACTATTCGTGAGCAAGAGAAAATTCAAAATATAATCGCTAGAACGGGACCAATTAGGCGAAGGTTACCAATTACTCGTGAATCTAGAATACATAAGTTCGAAGTAAACGGGCATGAGGGATATATTATCGTGGGATTATACGAAGATATAACGCCTGGAGAAGTTTTTATCAAGATGGCTAAACAAGGTTCAACCCTTGGTGGTGTTATGGATACCGTAGCAGTGTTGACCTCCATGAGCCTTCAATATGGTGTACCCCTATCTGCTTTGGTCCGCAAATTTATCCACTCCAAATTTGAGCCAAGTGGAATGACTAATAATCCTAAAATTCCCATTGCATCTTCAATTATTGATTATATTTTCCGATGGCTCGCTCTGGAATTTTTACCTGCAGATGAAAGGCCTGAAGTATTGGATTACACACAAATTAATCCCGATAATACAACCACTCAAACAGTTGTCACTGGAAAACGACCTGAAAATGCGATAATTGATGATAATCAGGTATGTTCTCAGTGTGGAGCGATTGCTATAAGGTCAGGTAGTTGTTATGCTTGTCCGGAATGTGGAAACACAAGTGGTTGCAGTTAAATAAGAAAGTCTTACAATTGATAATACTGTAGATAAACAAATATATGATGATTAGACATGTAAATGATTAATCACATTGTCATTATTTTTTTAAAGATGCATAAAGAAAATAGTGTTTCACTCTCAATCATTCTTTACATTGATGGTCAGTTTTGTAAAATGGGAAGGAAATAAATTTAT
>CAZRLL010000199.1:0-6881 GCA_964600735.1 uncultured archaeon | reverse complement strand
AAATATTTATAAGTAAAATGAATAATTTCGGTTTTTTTCATCTTATATTATTTCATCAAAAATCAGATCTAATATCAAAATTGCTCAGGATCACATGATTATATTGGCCATTGAATTGCCATTACCTTCGGTGACCAGAGGCCCACTGACTTTATTTATGATGATTTTAAATGTTTGATTAATGGATGAAGGACTTGATATAGATATATTGATGCAGGTGCTAGATGGAATTGCCCAGATAGACCTGCCAGCAAGTAAGGAGACTGTAGAAAAGGTTAATCTGGGAAGAATTCTCCTGCCGCATCTGGCCAAATTATATGATCAAACCAACTGGAATAGACTGGATGCGAAGATCCCTTTGTTTTGTATGAACTGCATGAAGACTAATTGCGAGCATATTGACAAGTGTATACATGAACCCTCTCAGGAATCCGTGGATTTTGAGCAGATGATGAATGAAATAATCGTAAATGAAAAGATAATTACAGCAGATAAAATTAATGAGATGTTACAAAAAGTAAGTGAGAGTTTCGATGATTCGGTTGTGGTTTTATGGGATACTTATGATCTTTCCAACTATCAGAACGATATAATGCAAATTCATGTGAAAAACAACCTTCTTGGTTCAAATTAATACTAAATTTTTTATTTAAATACAAATTACCTCCTTTTATTCTTGGAGGTGATAGTTGTAAAGAAATTCTGCAAATTGGTTTTCATTCTTGGTGTCTACATTTATTGACTGAAGATAAGGAATTAATTGATATATTAGAAAAAAATCAATCGAATTTAGGCATCTCGGTTAAACGATGAAAAGAGATTAAGAAAAGTATCTCTATTGACTAAACGTAATAAATCAATTGCACATGATCAATAAAAGCTTGCTATTGATGTTATGGTCTGTTATGAGGAATATTTTTATCATCCTAAGAATATATTAGTTTAAGGTGTAAAACATTTCCACAGATAAAATCAGGGAATCATTAAAAAATTCGGTTCAAAAGTTAGCTAGTGAGATTGCTTCGAAAACGGTGGAAAAAAGAACATTAGAAACAGAATTAAACGAGTATATTGATCAATTATTAATAAAAGAAGCTAAAATCGAGGTCCTTCAAGAGAAGAAAGATGAACTCCATTCAATTTTGTCCACGAAAAAAAAGGAAAAATCTAAGCTATTTGATAAAAGAGAAGAATTAATTGATAAGAAGAGACTAATACAACAGGAATTATATGATGGATTGACACCAACCGAGAGTAAGAATACTCTATTAGAGAAAATAGCGAAAATGTCAGAGAATATTGGTGAAGTTATCGAACAATCTAAGAAAATATCTGAAGAAATGCAACAGCTATACGATGAGACTCAAATGGAAAATAAAAAAATCAATGAATACATTCAAGATTTTAACCAGATGAAAAGAGATTCTGATGAATTTACCATGTCTTATAAGAAGAAAATTGCAGATGCAGATATTGAACTCTCTAACCTAAGAAGAAAAGTGGCTGAGATTCAGAAGAAATTGGGAAAATAATGATGTTAATTGTAAATTTTTTCACCATTTTTTGGATTATCTCTTATCTCATCAAACTAATTTGGCTGTTTTCTTGACGTATATTTATAATATTTTAATTTTTCATCTACTTCTTTATTCTCATTTTCTAATGCTTCAGAAGGAAAATACAAGGCATATGGAGTTACTAGCATCGATTTAGGAACATTAGGAAATAATTTAGGAATATTACAAGTGATTATTCCTGTCTTCTCATTATATTCAAATTTGTCATATTGATCCGCTGGCGGATCAGATATATCTTTTTGCAGAATCTTTTGAATGCTTTCCAAAGATTTCTTTGATAATAATCGAAAATCATATTGTTTAGCTAACTTGATGCTTTTCTTAACCAATACTTCTCGATAACTCTTGTCATCAATTACTTTTTGCATGGATAAGGTAAATCCAGTGATATCTTCTGAATCTACCTGTATTGCCACGTCTTTTGTCCATTGAGCAAGACCTCCTACTTTCGAACAAATTACCGGTAAGCCTGCTGCCATAGCCTCTAATGTAGATATTGAAAAACTTTCCCAACGAGATGGAAGACAATATAATTCAGCCCCCATTAAAAGTGCATATACCTCCGTATCTTCCAAGAATCCAGTAAATACCACATCATTAGTCATACCGTAATTAGATATTAATTGCCGAAATTCATTTTCATACGGTCCACTTCCTATAATTACTAATTTGCCATCAAAGTTTAATTCTTTGAAGGATGAAACAAGTATATCTACTCCCTTATTATATAGTAATCTTCCCAAAAAAATAATATATTTGTCAGAAATTGAAAATCGATTTCTTAATAATTCCAGTATTTCAGGTCTTTTGTAATTGATGAGGTTGAAATCAATACCTCCTGGTGAAATAATAGGTAGAATTTTGTTAACATCGATTTGCAATATGTTAATTAGTGAATCAGTGATATTTTTGGATACTGGGATTATTCCATCGCATCCTCTTATTCCCATATGTGCCAGTGCTAGATGATATGGTGCATTGACTATCCATGAAAAATTGGAGTGCCAAGTCCCTATAATCCTTATTTTATAATTATCTTGTTCTAGCATAAATTTTGCTTTTACACAAATAAACATAATGAATGGTTTTATTTGGGGCAGTAACACGTTGATTTCCTCTTTTTTTACAACATTAGTTATAAATTCGATAAACTTAGAAAAAGGAGGGCTGGGTATCTCACCAAATATATATTGGTTTGCGATTTCCTTCTTCTCGTTAAGGTTTTCATTAAACTCCCTAAATGATATCAGAATTAATTTTCCATTCACTATCTCAGATAAACCTTGATATAAATTATTAACATGTCTTGTTGTTCCACTTGATGATAGAATTGGCCCGATAATAGCAATTTTCATTTAATTCCTTCTGTAAATTTTTTATATTGGAAAAATTTTATAATTTACCTAATTTTAATAGAAGGTAAGTCTTTGTTATAAATTTGTATATTAACATGTACAATATCGTCACGGAATTTAAAATTAAAATTTGAATGAGAATCGGAATAAATCCGTTATTTGCTGCAATAATCAGTATACTACTCAAATTTGAAGGAATAAATCGAATCAAGGCTTTCGGGATTTTGCTTTGCATTTGCTCATCAATTATTCTTGTCACTTAAGGTTAGATCGAAAATAATCATAATGAATGATGCTTTTGAGAAAAAACAAATTCCTCAATAAATGGGAGATAATATGGTTATACCACCTGGTTTAGGATTTACCTTCTATGTGTGGTCGTTAATTACTGGAGTCGTTCACCTAAGTTTATTGTAGGAGACTTTACAGCCAATCACAAATAAAATGCTGTGTAACTATATGAAAAATGAACTCCAGCGACAAGTTTATTCTTTATTTACTCTTTTGAGCGAATTATTTTAAAATACATTTCAAATCGGTTATTATATGGCGATAAATGGGTTAGTTGTAGGATTTTATCTAATTCATGGATTACTTGCAATTTTGCCCTCTTATGCCTTATTCAAACAATATAGATATACTGAAATAAATGATTATCTATTATTTTGCGGTGCATTTATCTCTACTATTATAATGTCACTATCTTTCATTTTAATTGAGTATTTTGATAAATTATTTTATTATCAATTGGCTTACATTACTCAAAACTTATTCTATCTATTTTTGTTTATCCACGCCATTAATTCAATATGGGAAGAAAAACCCTGGTATATTTTAGGACCAGGGATTGTTTGGTTTATTTTTCTTGAAATTTATATTGTAACTTGGAATTCTACAGCTGATAGTTTTTCCTTTCTTTCTTTTTCTCTTGATCGAAGTATTCAATCAGATTCATATTCGATGTATGGAATATTGTATCGTCTATTTGTGATGTCCATTCTTATGTATGTATACAAAAATGTTAAACCGATTAAAGAAACCAAAAGGATAAATCAAGCAAAGCAATTATGGATCATTGCGATTTCAATACATCTATTATTTTTGTTATTGCAATTTCTTATGATTAATGATATTTTTTCTTTATCAACTGATTACACTGTAATATTGAATATCTTATCTATTATAATTATTTGGTATATCATGATTTTTATGCCTGAAGCTACTTTGGTGTCAAAGATACAACTATTAAGAGCAAGTAAATTGTACCATAAGCTACAATATATGAAAAATGATGAAGAAGAAGATGATAAATTATTATTGGTTTATGATGCTCCTAGATTAATTAATAATTACTTAAAATCAATACCACAGGAAATTTGGGATGATCTTCACGATCATTCTTGATTTTTTTTCATATTTGTTAGTGTGGATCATAATCTTTTCTATTAATTTTATTTTTTACCAAACGGTCAACCCAGAAGTAATGGATAAAAATCAGAGATGTAGTTCAAGAGATTAGATAAAATACAATTTTTATTTTTAAGATGGGATGTTATTGGCATATTACCAAGTTCTATTAATTTTAAATTTACAAAATTATACAATGCCGATGATAACAGATGATATTGATGTTGCAATAAAATATCTTAATGAGATAAAAGATGATTTTTCTGATCTCCTGAAACGAGATAAAGGATATAGGAAAAGAAAAGTCATTATGAAAGATATATTAACGCTCGCAGACGATCATTTTAACAACAAATTTGAACAAAAAAGTTCGGGTTCTTAATTCTATTTTTGTTATAAAAATCAGTTTGAAATTCTCAGTGTTGATTTAAATTGATTTGGTGTAACTCTCAAAAATCGAAAAATGTTCGTAAATATTTGCACCATTTTATTTAGCTATTAATAAATAAATCATCCAGTTGACAAGTCTAGGATTGTAAGAAATACCCAGAGTGATATGTAAAACAAAAATTTTTTATAATTATAGCTACTTTTTGAGGTAGATATGGCTATAATTTATAGGCTTTGTGGCCACAATAATAATCTTTCTCCTATTAACACCAAATAACACGGTGATAGATTCAATCAATCTATAACAACCTATGGTGTGAAAAATGGTGAACATCTTGTCGGATCTAGTAGAAAATCAACCATCAGAGTTCAAGGTCATTGGATATGAGATGCTTGAAAGAGAAGTGAAACAAAGTGGAAACACAGGACGTGTGTATTTACCAAAAAGCTGGATTGGTAAAAAGATTAAGATCATACGTATCTCCAAACTCGAAAAATAGGACGGGATTGGATGGATTATATAATTTTAGTATTGATTAATAAAGGTGAATTCAATGGTTGATGAAATAATCATTCGTAAGATGGAAGAAAGGGATATTTCTGCAATTATCGATATTGATAAAAAAATTTCTACCTCAATTACCAAAAAAGAATCTTCCCTAGCATCAGAATTTGTTCACTATATCACAAAAACAGAAAGTATTTGTCTTGTAGCAGAAATCGAGGTTAAAATCGTAGGTTTTATGATTGGTGCAATTCATCCCTGGCTATTTGGAATTTATAATTCAGGATGGATTGAAATTTTAGGGGTTGCTCCTGCGCACACAGGAAAAGGCATCGGCAAAATACTTGGTGAAAAGATTTTCAAGGAATTCCAGCACCGAGGAATAAACGTGGTGCACACTGCCGTTGATTGGAAAGCTGGTGATTTATTGGAGTTCTTCAATACTCTGGGAATGTCCAAAAGTGGATTAATTAGCCTAGTGAAGGAGTTATAGTTAAAAATAGTTCAAGGAGAGTGATGATGATATTTCAAATATTTAAAGATTGGAGAGATAACAGACACGAATATGCAAAAAAGTGGAATGAAAAATCAAATAGTAAAATACTAGGTTATTTTTGTACCTATGTTCCCGAAGAGATACTCTATGCAGCTGGAGTTCTACCAGTACGTATCCTAGGTAGTCATGAGCCACAAGATGTGACTGAACCTCATATTTTCGGTATGTTCTGTCCATTTTCACGCGATTGTTTAGCCCAAGGGCTTAAGGGAAGATTTGATTATCTTAATGGGATAATGATTGCCCAATCATGCTTACATATCCGGCAATCTTACAGTAGTTGGGAAAAACACGTTCCCACTCAAGATGGATTCGCGTATTATCTTAATATGCCACATAAGGTGCAAAGTTCTAGGTCTCTACCATTCTTAAAAGCAGAACTAGATTTATTCAAAGATGCTGTTGAGGAATGGGTGGGCAGGAAAATTTCTGATAAGGATCTAGAAAGATCTATTGACATTTATAATGAAAATAGGCGTCTTATGAGACAAATTTATGAATATCGTAAATCTGAAAATCCCCCTTTGACGGGTGAAGAAGCAATGTATGTGACATTATCTAGTCAAATGGTTGACAAGGAAGAACACAACCGGGCTTTGCTTAAACTTATTGAAGAATTAGAGGATAGGGAACTTGATAGAGACACTGGTACTCGTTTAATGATATTGGGTAGTGAGGATGACGATATCGATTTTATCAATATGGTTGAATCGGTCGGTGGAACCATTGTTATTGATGATCATTGTACTGGATCACGCTATTTCTGGAATGAGGTAGTAACAAATGGAAGAGATCTGACTGAAGCAATTGCAGATCGATACATTAAGAGACCTGCCTGTCCCACAAAGGATTGGGAACAAAGATTGCGAGTACCACACGTAATGCAATTAGCGCAGGATTATGATGCCTCAGGAGCAATTCTAATTCAGCAAAAATTCTGTGATCCTCACGAATTGGATATTCCAATAATGCAACAGCATTTTGCAGAGAAAGATATTCCCACCTTAATTCTGGAATTTGATGTAACTATCCCTATTGGTCAATTTCGGACTCGTGTGGAAGCTTTCCTAGAAATGATTGGTGAGGATGAT
>CAZRLL010000198.1:0-6889 GCA_964600735.1 uncultured archaeon | reverse complement strand
CCATCGAACTGATCACGAATCAAGTCGGAACATGGCTTGGGAAGTATCGTGGTATTGTTACCAAAACGAATGACCCAGGTATGCGTGGTCGGATCAAAGCAATTTGCGTATGGCCTTTCGGTGACGTGGAATTGAATTGGGCTGATGCTTGTATGCCAGCAGGATTTTTTTTCATTCCTAAAGTCGGAGATGGTGTTTGGATTGAATTCGAGGAAGGGAATGCGACTCAACCGATTTGGAGTGGCATTTGGTATCGCGGTGCCCAATCTCCTTTCCAGTTTGAAACTCCTGATCTGCAATTGAATGATCAAGAGAAGCCGGAAAATCTAAGTCCTGAAGACGATCTACAACACAAGGATACTTTCCACCAGCATCCTGATTTCTATTCGCCGCATGCGTTTGGAATCATGACACCAAGCGGTCATTTTCTTCAGTGGGATGATTGGGAAAATAATCCGGGTGAGAAACGTGGATTTGTTGAGCTTCGAGATCGTAACGGTCGTACGATCCGCATGCACGAAGCTGGCTTCATCGATATCGTCGGCCTGAAAGCGCCAGGAGCTTCATCAGCACCCTATGTGCGGATTGACGAAACGAACGGTTCGATTACCATTCACGTAGCTGATGACGGTGATACTGAACCGCATGTTTTTCTCGGGGGCGATAAAGCTACTCCTGGTCAAGAAGTGGTGACGAAGAAATTTTTGACAGACTTCTACAATCAACATATTCATTCGACACCAATGGGACCGTCAGGAGTACCGATAGTTGCCGCGCCCGTATCACCGGGTAATGATCTCACCAAGAAAATGTTGAGTGAATAATGCCTTTTACCGGAACTGAAGCTATTCTCGCGGGTCTGATAGACACGGAACTTACAAATGAGTTTCCTATCGGTACTCGCGACATCGATCCTGCTGACAGAGTAAGAGCGTCAGAAGCTATTGCTCGGGCTATAATTACCCATCTAACAACTCAATCACTCACGGTGATCGGAGTTGCGCCTTCTGGTGGTGGACCAATCACAGGCGGTAAATTGGTATGACCAGTCCATCTATCAATGAACCACTTGGAGAGCCTGTTGTCGTTCAGGGCGAAACCGAACTGTATGGGCGTGGATGGACGTTTCCATTTCAGTTCGATCCATTGACGGCTAGTGTAGCCAAAACAGCGGGACAGCTATCGGTCGAGGAAGCATTCATTTTTATCTTAGGTACGTTTACTGGTGAACGTGTCATGAAACCAGCATTCGGATCGAAGATTAGTTCGGTGCTTTTTGAACTGAATACCGAAGAAGCTAAGGCTCTTTTGCGCACATTCGTTAATGAAGCAGCAGCACAAGAACCACGGATCTCGACTGTACACAAAATCGATATCGTCACTGATCCAGCAGATCCACAGCGTTTGAACGTTTCGATCACATTCCGTCTGATCCAACAAACTTCAGAGAGAAATATTGTTATCCCCATTTTGAGAGGCGCGCAATAGCATGGCAGAGCTTCGATACACACAGAGAGACTACGCAGCCATTCGAGAAGGCATGATTGCGGATGCGCAATTCAAGACTCCTGAATGGACGAATTTCAATCAGGGGGAACTTGGCGTTGCGTTGATCGAACTTGTTTCGTCAGCACTTGATGTATTGTCTTTCGCGCTCGATGGGCTGGCGAACGAAACGTTTCTTCCCACCGCAGTCACGAAACCGAGTGTGGTAGCGTTATTGCGGAATATCGGTTACGAGATGGCTCGACGCATAGCTTCAACAGCGATCGTCGAATTCATTCTCAATACGCCATCACCGACACCGATCATCATTCCGGCTGGTACTATCGTAGGCAATGATCAGGGCGTTGAGTTTGTGGTGAAAGATGAAGTGATCATTCAAGCCGGTGTACTCAATGTTGCTGTGCCAGTGTTCGAGGGTACTTTCCACGCAGAAGGACCCTTCACATCGAATGGTCAAGACGATCAACTTCTTCGTCTTGGTTTCAACGATGTTGCCGAAAATTTCCTTGATATTTTCGTGGATGGTATAAAGTGGACTGAAGAAAAGTTCGCCGAGCTACAGCCGACACAAAATCCTGAAGTCTATCGTGTCACCGAGAATGTAGACGGTTCATCGGAAGTGCTGTTCTCTACCGCGCTTGGTGATGTGCCCGCAGCCGGAGAACTGATTGAGTTTCGGTATGTCGCTACAAACGGTGGAGCAGGAAATATTGGGGCACAAGTAGTCGATACGATCATCACTGAAATTCTTGTACCGTTGACGGTATCGATTACGGTTGAGCAAGATGAACAATCTGGCGGTGGCTTTGAGCGTGAATCAATCAAGGACGCAAAAGTCAACGGGCCTCGCGCACTCCGAACCAACAATCGGATTGTCACGTTACAGGATTTCATTGATTTCGTTTTGGATCAGGCCGGAGTAGAGTCGGCAAGTGCGGTGAATCATTCTGGATTCGTGGAGATGTACGTACGACTTTTCCGTGATATCGGCACGGGTCTCTTCCCGGTATTCAAAGTCGAAGCACCCATCATGATTCCATTGGTCGATCAAACGACTGGTGGAACTGTTCCGGCAGCAACAGAAGTTTTTGTGGCGGTTACCTCGAAGGATGCTAATGGAAAAGAAACAAATGTTCGGTTGCTTGATCCTACAACGGGTGTAGCACTGGCTAACTCGTTGTCGATTACCACATCTGGGGGACCGGATACGCATGCTATCGATGTACAGATCAATGCGGTTCAGCCGCCTAACACGACCGTCTTCAATGTGTATGCTGGTTTTTCGTTGAGTGCAATGTTCTTGGTGGCCAACGATGTGATACCAGCAGACATTCTTGATACAGTCGGTGTCACGACGGTCACAGCTATACCAGTTTCAGGGACAGCATTACCGACTGAAAATTTGGCTGGCGGTCAGAATGCGTTGACAGAGCGAAGTTTCTATCAGGATATTTTTGATGCTATCGTGCCGCTCAAACAAGTGAGTGCGGATTTCGACCTGTTCGAGCCTACAGCCATTGTGATTGCTGTGACGGTTGACGTAGCCGTGAAGGATAATTTCCGTCGCGCAGAAGTGTCGCAAGCGGTAGATACATTCATCGATTCTTTCTTTAATGGAAAAGGACTCGATGATGATTTTCTGATTTCTGAACTCGAAACGTTCCTGTTCAATAGTGTGGCCGGAATTCAGAACATCGGTGTGACACTTCCTGCTGCTGACGTGACAATTTTGGCTTCTGAGTACATGGAAAAAGGTGCGGTGACCGTCAACGTAACAGGAGGTATCTCCTAATGGCTGACGGCCAAGTCGTTGCACCGATAACCGTCGATGTCACTGTACCGTCTATCGCGGTATTCATGCCCATTGTGCCGCCGCAGTGGGCATCTGGGGTCAACTACGTTATTGGCGATTCTACTACACATGAAGGAGTTTCCTATACTGCTCTGAAGAATCATTTGTCGGATGGGACGAATGAACCAAACGCGGTAGCTGATGCAACGTGGCAGAAGTTTTGGGAGCAAACGAGCGTATCGTGGGGCGATTATCTTTTCCGTCGTACTCCACCGTGGATGCAGCAGCTTGACATCATCAAAGGCAATCCTCTTCGGCGTTTCTTGCGGATCTTTGGGCGAGAATTGGACAAGACGAATCAGGATGCGTTAGATTTCCCATTGCTGAAAGATCCTTTGTTTACGCCGGATGCGTTTATTGAAGATTTCGGTTTGATGTTTGGACTGGTGTTGCCTACACCGTTGGCTATCGAGCGGCAGCGCCAATTGCTTTTGAGCATTGTGGAGTTTTACAAAGCGAAAGGTACGATCAATTCACTTGAGTTCATCGTTCAACGTTATACGGCATCGCCATCGGTGATCATCAGTGCGGAAGACCATCCCGCGGACACCTACACGATGGACGTGCAGTTTCCGATAGGGAGTACAGGAGCAGAACAAGCAACGTTTGCTGACGAAGTTGAGCGTATCGTGCTGCTGTTTGAACCGGCTGGTTTGACGCACACGATCAATTTCTTTGTCTGAGGCTATTCATGGAACTGGAAGTCATGCGGTGGAGCAGCGGAAGCGAGTCAACGCTCGGCGGCTTATTCGTTCGGGACGACTCTAGACACTTCCGGTGTTTCACGCTCGAAGACGAGTTCCACGCCGTCAAGGTGTTCGGCGAGACACGGATTCCTGCTAGCCGCTATCGTGTGGTGCTGCGGACTGAAGGCGGCAACCACAAACGTTATTTGGCGAAGTATGGACCGGAGTGGCACCGGGGCATGTTGCACATACTCAACGTGCCGAACTTCAAGTGGATCTTGATTCATGCAGGCAACACGGACGATGATACAGCCGGTTGTCTCTTGGTGGGCAACACCCAAAACGAGAACGTCACGGACGAAGGATTCATCGGTGGATCGGTCAATGCGTACAAGCGGATCTATCCACCGATTCGAGATGCATTATTGCTGGGTGAAGATGTGTGGATCACGTACACTAACTTAGACTCACCGTTCTCGGTGAACTAGGGACGGATACTATCATGCAAAGGATTCAAGCTTTTTTAGAAGACAACGTAGTGGCTATCCTTGTAGTGGCTGCTGTGGTTTTGATTGGGATCAGTGCCGTTGCATGGACGTTGGTTGCACAAGCCAAGTGGGACACGAGCGTGGCGGAAGCCAATACTCGCGCATTGTCGGATACTGTACGTGTCTATCAAGGAATAGCTAAAGGGCTTGAAGGCGAACTCGGTGAACGTACGCGTGCAGCTACGCTTATGCAGGAACAACTCACGATCAATTCAGATTCCATTTCTGGTTTGAATACAGCACTCGGGGTGGCAAGTTCGGCGCTCAAGCTATCCCAGCGGGCGCTTTCCCGAGCGGAAGTCTCTTTCGATTCACTCTTTGCAACCATAGAAGCGGATAGTGCAATTGTTGTTGACGAAATGACCGGAGATCGTGTTGCGACGTTTACCATTGAAGGACCACCCATCGAGGGCACGGCAACCGTTGTTGTGCAAGAAAACGTACAATCGATTATCTTTCAACCACGTCTTTTCGTATCACCTTTTGAGTTTACGTATGCTCTTGGGTGTACACCGGAGCTTGATGCAGTTGTTGTGTTCGAGAGTCCGGCTTGGGTGAGGATGACGCCACAACGCGGCGTGGTTGCGCCTGAAGTGTGTCACGGTGATCGACCAACGTTCGGTCAAGGCTTCAGTGTGAGCATTGGGAATATCGGTATTGGGATGGGAATAGGAGCGGCGGTGACTACGGTTCTCTTTAGTTTGGTTGGAGGGAGTTAGTTGACATGGCTCGTGGAAGATCAGGTGGGTTTCATCGGCCCGGAAGTGCATCCTTCCGTGTGGCCGGTCGAATACGGAATCCGAATTTTCGGAACTTAGGGATCGCCAAGGCCAAAACAAAGGCAGGCCGATCAGGCACCGTACTCAATTTTCGACCGGGCACGATTGCTTCCTCTGTAGCTAAGTCGATGAAGTCGCGGAATAAGCTGCCAGGGAAGTTCCGTACGTCCACGAGAAGGGGTCTCAGAGCGAATATCTAAACGCCCTTTGGTGGCAAGCTCCGCTTCAGAGAATCGAGGTTGCAACCCCGAACGGGGACTGGCACAGGGAGGCACCAAAGGGTACTACGATAGCGAACACAGGGGCATGCCCCTGGTAAGCCAAACCCCACCGGGCTCATAACTCGGTGGGGCTTTTTGCGCTAGGTACTCTCAGACCCGCGTTGGCGTCCTACAGCGAAACCAGTGGAGTGTGCTAGAGTCGCCATGACAGGGTGTCTAATCCCGCCTACTCCGTATTGCACTTGGATGGCTTTGGGGAAGCAATCCCTGGAATCCACCACTTCCAGTCCTTCTGGCACAGGACAGAGTGCCCAAAACCGGCCCGCCCTTCACACGAGCCGAATTGAAAGGTACTATGCTAGCGGAAAATCTGCTAGTCCTTCCTTGGAGCATTTTCGCGCCGCAGTTTGTAGATCCACAGTGGTTAGCCACCTTGCTAGCTGTCCAGATGTTTGGGCGTCAGCCATCTGCGTAACAAACTTCCGCGCAAATTTGAACTGTTGACGTTCTTGATACCGCCTATCCGCGGCTTTCCTTTTTCTAACTTTCTTTCGACACGATGGGCAGTATTTAGACTTCACTCCCCGAGAACCTTTGCCGCGATCCGGCCTCCAAAACTCGACATTGCATTCCGCACAAATCTTTTTCATAATGATTTTGCAAACTTTGGATCAGCCGCTTGTAGTGCAGCGTCAGCACGCCGTTCGCGTTCCTCGATGGGTAGTTTATTTTCAGGACATGCTTCACACCATTTCTGCCCAAAAGGTAGAAACGCGTGCCAGCCGCAAGTAGGACAAGGGCCTTCGACCACTACCATGAGATCATCGATCTTTCTTGACACACGTACAAGGAGTACACTTCAGACAAATCTCTAACCCGTGCTTGCACTCGATTCCTACAGGGCACTCAACAGCCTTGCGGTATAGACAAGTGGGTTGGTGCTCTTTGCGCGCATCACAAATATCGCATAAAAGAATAGTATGACCTTGATCATCTTTTACAACTTCGGCAACATACCCACACGTATTACAAAATCCTACGGCTAGAGTTGATGGCATTATTTTTCCTTGATACTCAGCGTGAATACTCGACCACAACTCATGCAATCGACGGATAGTTTGTTACCCACGGTGATCGGATTGCCGCAAGGACACTTCACGGTCCATCTAAGGCGAATAGAACGACACAATCTACACTGCGTACTCAGGCCGTCATCTTTGGAACGATCCGCATGAAACGCAATCTGTTTTTTGATTCTGTGACAGCGTGAGCAACGTTTACGTCTGGGTCCAGTCAT
>CAZRLL010000197.1:963-6902 GCA_964600735.1 uncultured archaeon | reverse complement strand
ATGTCAAATAGAGGATATATATGGCTCAGGCTAAGATATCACAATCCTTTCTTCTATTAAATAAATATTTGCTAATAAATATAAAATTAGAATTTCAGCATATTAAATTAAACCTTCCTTATTTTATTATCAGTTAATCGATAATTATAACTGGTAATTTTCTTCATACCTCAGATATAATAATGATATATGAATTTTTAAATTAACTGCTATCACGGCCATTGAAACTAATTGGGTGTGAAAGCAACTTTAAAGATGATCTAATGAAAAAACTAAACTTAATAATGTTCATACTGCTAACTTCTAGTTTATTTTCAATTAATCAATGGATCGATGCTGGAAAAGATGAAATTAATCCTGATGTATTTGTGATATATTCATTATTCCCTGATAGCAATTCGGGTCCAACTAAGAATTGGGTAGAAGTAGCATCAGAAAATTACTGGTATTCTCGATATTATCTGGGAAATACAGTGATGATGTCTGGTAATGGCCTTCACATGGTTTTCAATCCCACATTTCAAGGGGATATGATGATGATGATGATGAAGGTCGGTACTGTTGCTAATTTGACAAATGGTGGACCTCCAGCAAATGCTTGGACAATTTTTGCAGAGTTTGCCTCTGCAACACCAAGATTTAGTCAAGCAGTGGATGTAAATAATTCTGATAAAGATTTTACTACCCTAAGATGGGATTTTACAAACGCAGATAAAGATCTTTATCCCGCGGTTATGGGTGAGTCTGGTTTAAAGAATGTTCTATGGTCAGAGGATTTCCTTGGGGTAAATCATTTTATCGCTAATGGATCTGATACTGATTTAGCACCGAATACATCCCCAATGCAAAATGCAACTGATTCAGGAGCAACAATTGCATTAGGAAAAGGACCAACAGGCCCCACTGATTGGAATACCCAAGGCTTCAGAGGTTTTGTTTTAACAGCGGAAATTATTAATAAGATGAAGCTATTAAAAGGAATGCTTGCAGTAAATATTCAGACTGGTATGCTTGATATGGGACTTGATCCTATGACTAACGCTAGTAAATATTATTTTCCACATAGATATACTTACGATATCAAAATGGTCATCCCTACAGGTCATCCAATGAATATGGCTATGCCAAAACCAGAAAACTATACAATTGTAGAGTCGAAAAGTACCCTCTGGGATCAATTATCTTTATTATGGATGAGTTCAAGATTCCACGGTTGGTCTGCAAATCCCGCTCAAAACGATATATTTGGGGGTAGTGGAACTGGACAGTTTCTATTTCCAGGACCAATGTCAGAGACCGGAATGCCCGGCCCCGAAGATCTGTCAAAAGGTTTAGCAAATACAGTTTGGTTGACTCTTAAAAACCATCACTGGAATAATGTATCAAAAACATTTGTTGACACTTCTACATATAGCTCAGGGACCCTATTACCACAAAATACGGTTACTACTGTAGATGCTGGTTTAACTATTGTTGCACTTGAAGAATGGAGTGGAGTGACAAATAATATGATGAGTCAAAATACCTATATTTCTGATCAAGCAGATTTTCTAATCAAAAAACTTCAGGATTCAACAGATGGTGGTTTTGCAAATAGCTATGATTTATCAACAAATTCGACTTCAACTTCAAAAAGAACACTAGAAACGCAAGCAGGTGCTATTCGAGGGCTACTAGCTGCGTACAAGGCGACTAATGAATTAAAATACAAAAAAGCTGCGCTAGATGCATTTGATTATATGGAAAAGACACTTTGGGATGATGATAATGGAGTGTATAAAAGTTCTGAACAAGCATCCATTTATAAATTCAATCCAAAAAGCATAGGTGTTACTGATGGAGCTTTACGTGAGATAATGAATTTGGGTGATACAATTTCAAAGCCATTGGCCCATTTTCGTTTGATTCAATTTTTTGAGAATGCTGTTGATAAATCGGGATTCCAACAATCTGAATCTGCTCCCACGGGAGGACAAGCTGATAATGATGGCATCCCTGCACCTCCGATGCAGACGGCAAATGGTGCTACTAATGGGACTGCTCCCATGCCTGCTGGTGAAGTTCAATTCGATACAATCACATCCACATGGAATGTGACTGATTATACTTACTATACTGACAGAGGAATGTATGCAGCAAACGAATTTATGCTCACAGGACTACGTCAATCCTTCTTTGACCAATACACTTCACCGAGTGAAACATTTCAAGAGGCAGTAAATTTGTATTATGGGATCACAACAACATCATCTACTACTACATCAATAGAATCCATCACTAGTACTAGTGAAAGTTCTGAAGATGATGCAGTCTTCAACATTTTTATTCTCACCCCCCTCCTTATACCAATTGCTGTTCTAAGGAAAAAAAAGTCAAAACAGTAAGTGAGAGGTTGATAATATTAAACCCAAACAAACTCTAGTACTTTTGATTTTCATTCTAACAACGGGATTAGTCCCAAATGTAGAACGATTATTAATAGCAGATAACTCAGATATTTCTAGTAAATCAGTGTTAATAGAAATGAAAAATTTTGCTTTTAATCCAGATGAAATAGAAATAAATGTCAGTGATACTGTAATATGGATAAATAACGATGCAGCTCTTCACGATATAATTTTAATGGATATTTCAGAAATTTCATCCCCTGATTTATTACAAGGAGCCACTTGGAATCATACTTTCACTAAAACAGGAACTTTCAAGTATAGGTGTCATTATCACTCCTCTGATTTTGAAAAAAACATGGTGGGTGTAGTAATAGTATCCGAAAAAGAAAGCTCGGGTGCGCGTGATCAATCAATCAGTAATACTGATGACTCGCCCGGATTTGAATTATCGAGAATAATCCTCAGTATCATTGTTGTGAGTGTCTTATCAGAAACTATTACTAGAAAATATAGATAATACAGAAAAACATTCGACTCTTTAGATTATTCTTTTCGAATGATATTTTTAATATTCATCTATGTAAGATTTAGAATTTGAGCACGATATCACCAGATTTCAGCTTATCTACTCTTTCGTCTAACCAATCTATGAATTCTTCAAAATTTTTCAAATCAATTACTCTAGCATCATTAATATCTAATCCATGTGTCTCAATGAATTTACGACATATCTCTGTGGATAATTCTTGAATCATCTCCAAATTGAGATATTGATTTTCAACTCCTACTATTACCATAATGACAGACGTACCTTCAAAAACAAGCGATAACTCATCAAAACTAACTAATCTTAACTTTTCTAGACCTAATTCTCCCTTAAAAGATTCTATAGCTGCAAAAAAACCATTAATCAATGAATGATTTGTACCTTTTAGACATATTTCTGATTTATAACATCTAGCCACATAAGGTAAACCAGAAGTATTTTGGATAAATATGTCTGTAATCCCATGCATAGACCAATCACAATTAGACGATACCTAATATAAAGACCTCTCAATATATTAATACTAAGTATGATTATTAGTATTAGCTTGATAAACAAAATAATGCACTTATCCAAATAATGGATGGATATTGTGGCAGAATTTCTTTAATTTAATTTTCTCGATAATTCTTCAATATCAAACTTAATTGCAGATCCTTCTTTGTGAAATTTAAAGCCCATTTGTTTATTTATTGCTAGCATCGGTGCGTTTTCATTAGCGTTTCCGGTTGAAATATATTTGATTTTAGGATAATTTTCCTTGATATAAAGAGCCATCTCTGCTTTTAACCATTTTCCCAGACCTTTCCCACGGTAATCTTCCTTAACACCAGTTAATTTCCTCAGTAGGAAAACCTCCCCCTGCCCAACCAATAATTTTGTCATCTTCAGTATATGCAAGCCATCTGGTAACGTGAAAATCTGTAAAATCAGTCACCTGGTTCTTAATTACCCTTTCTCTATTTGGCAAAGGATCATCCGGATTTTGTTCTTTAGATAATTTTTCTGTAAATAAAAAGTATGTATTCCAAAAATCATCTGATGCTAGTTTTGGATCGAATTCTTCAATTCTGTAGTTCATCGTGTTTCGAATTTCAACTTGTTTGTGCTTATTAATTATTTACTAAAAAATATCAGAAAGATTATCCCAAGTTGAATAAAATTCATTGAAATTATGAAACTATATAAGATAACATTTGAGATAGCAACTATGGCTAATGAAGAAGATTCTGATTTTGAGATTTATAGCTATCGTTGGGTAATTTTATTGCTTTTCATGTTTGTTGCCTTGATGACACAAGTAAATTGGATAACCTTTGCCCCAATCATGAATGACGTGGCAATAGATTATGCTGTGAGTGAAGACCTGATTTTATTACTCACTGCCTCCTATATGCTTGTGTATATTCCTATGAATTTTCCTGCTACCTGGGCAATTGATAAGTATGGATTGAAGTGGGGTACAGGTTTTGGTGTGATACTAACTGGAGTTTTTAGTTTACTTCGTGCATTTGCCGGGACAAACTTTCCTCTACTCATGTTTGCCCAGATAATGACTGCTGTTGGCCAACCATTTGTCTTGAATTCTTTTACAAAAATAGCAGTTACTTGGTTCCCTGAAAGCGAAAAGACTACTGCAACCGGCCTGGGGACAGTATCAATATTACTGGGTGTAATAATTGGAATGGTGGCAACTCCCTTCTTATACGATAATCAGGATATTGATTTTGTATTATTGCTCTACGGAATATTTTCTATTATTTCTATGGCATTATATCTTATTTTTGTTAAAAATACACCAGATAGTCCACCTAGTGTAAATGCGGGAGTGAAAGCATTTGATTTTAGAGGTTTGAAGGATTTATTCACAGTTCGTGATTTCAATATTTTACTGATTTTGATATTTGTTGGTTTAGGTTCCTTTAATGCGATATCATCAGAAATTGATAATATTTTTGAAGATAGATTCAGTGACCAGACAGGTGCTTCTGGTTTGATTGGTGGAATAATGATAGTTGGTGGTGTTATTGGTGCGGGAATTCTATCAGCAATATCAGATAAGATGTACAAGCGAAAAATATTTCTTACTTTGGCAATGGGTGTGTCAATTCCCATGACTATACTACTTTCTGAAGTGGATAATTTCGAGCTAATTATGGTTTTATCTTTCATTTTTGGATTTTTCCTTGTATCCGCGCTTCCTATTGCTTTAATTTTTGCTGCAGAGATAACTCATCCAGTAACTGAGGAAGCTTCTAACGGTTTGATGATGACTTTGGGACAAATAGCTGGAATATTGCTTTTAATTAGTTTTAATATGTATGTCATTACTGGTTTATTTGTAATTGGATTCATTTTTAGTCTCTTTTTAACCGATATTGACAAACAGACAATCTCTACACCAAACACTTGATAACTCAATTTTTTTTTAAGGAAGCTAACCAGGCCCAACTCCATCCTTTTAAAATATTAATTCCTATTTTCGCTTCTTTTATTCGATAAATATCCCATCTCACATTAAATGTGCTTCTTATTTCCTCTTTCTTTATTCTTCGTGGACCGTATCCATCTGGTTCTTTATCACTAAATACTAACATATGATAGGTACCATTATCATTCAGTACGCTTCTGATATTGTTTTCGTAAGATTTTCTCAGTTTAAATCAGAATCAATTCGTAGCTGAGTCATTGAATCCTCACGATATCAACAATATTTATTTAATCGCCTAGACTTTGGGTTGTATGATTATTTTTCAGAAGTTATTTTTTGACTTCAAGAAATTATAATATTATTTCTAAATTACGGTAAATGTTCTATTTGATTTTTGATTGATTTTTTTTGTACAATAAAAATTAATTATCCAGTGGGGTTTCCAACAACACAACCATCATCATTGGCTGCTGTACATCCGCCAGGGACACCTAAAAACCAACTAATGGTCATTAAATCTGCTATTGACATTCTTTCATTAGGATCCAACATTAGAGTGCCATTCTGATGG
>CAZRLL010000197.1:0-953 GCA_964600735.1 uncultured archaeon | reverse complement strand
TAATGGGCCAGTGTATGGATCAAAGCCAACGTTAGTATCACTCATTTGTGCTATTCTAGTCATTATTAGGTCGTATACGGTCAATTCACCAAGGAGTACATCAGTTGTCTTTACTGCTTTTAATTGATCAACAAATAGCGGATTAATTGGTACATCAAATTTTCCACCGATTTCAACAGCATCTTCCTTGAGCAAGCCCAAAATATCAACATTAGCTAGATTTTTATTGGTGTAATCTCCAAGGAAAATTTTTTGGATTATGGTTTCATAAAGAACTTCCCAATGTACTAATTGACCTGAAATTGTGCTTGTAGGTGCAGAATCCTGCATTGGTGAATAATGACTAAATGCGTAGACATCATCTACTTTACCTGCAGCCTTTACCACAGCATCTGTATCTTCTGTAAATGCTAGTATATCAACTCCATCACCGATTAGTCCGACTGCAGCTGTATCTGCTTTAACTGGATCTACCCATGAATTTATCCAACTAACATGAGTTTGTATATCTGGGTTTATTGTAGTTGCACCTAGATGGAATGCATTAATATGACGGATCAATTCAGGGATGGGGAATGCTGCAACATAACCAGTTTTGTTTGTTTTAGAAAGTGCACCAGCCATTAAACCATTCAAGTAATAAAGTTGGTAGAAATCAGCAAATACTGTTCCTACATTTGCACTACGCTTGTATCCCGAAATATGGAAGAATATTTTATCTGGATATTTTGCACCAGCCTCTATTGTTTCGTCCATAAAGCCGAATGATGTGGTGAATACGACATCACATTTCTTTTCTTGAATAAGAAGATCGATACTACTCATGGCATTCCCTTCTTGCACAGTCTCTATGTAAAAAGTCTCAAGCCAATCATATTTTTTATCTAGCATATCACGTGCTAGATCATGCGCAGCTGTCCATCCAATATCTCCTCGTGGTCCTACATAAATAA
>CAZRLL010000196.1:0-7019 GCA_964600735.1 uncultured archaeon | reverse complement strand
CCAGGAACTTCACTAGCTAAATGACTGATTTAGTTAGTTATCATAGTATGCGTACCCAAACCTAGAAGTATAAAGCCAAATATTATGGTCTGTCTTCTTCCCTTTATGTCGGTGGAGATTCCTCCAAAAAGCATTGGAATGGCCATAGCTAAAGCTTGAAATGCATATAACAATCCATACTGGGTTAAACTCCAGTTATAATGAATCATGGCTATCGGAACTAAAAATCTCTGTGTACCCTGTAATAATCCAATAAAACCAGTTACTAGGATGATTATTGTAACCCGATCATTATCCACAAATACCAATTCACTATTATCTACTTAATAAATTGCAAGCAGACAATCATTTTTGAACCATTCACTGTCAAATGTAAATTTATTTTCATATAGTGTAATTTGACATAATATTCCAATGTTGAATGTCCATATCTCATTTCTTTCCTAGATTTAATTATTGATTTCAACCGTTTTAAAGCCCTAGATTTATTTATGAGTGAGATCTTTTTCATTTTGTACATGAGGATCAATAATAATATTTCTCACGTTCCAATTAAAATCGATCCTCAAACTTATCCATTCCTAACAAAATACCTGAAGGATAATGGTTATGGATGGACAATATTTCAAATCGTGAAGCCAAGACTGTTATTTGGATTGGTTAAAAAAATCGAGTTTAAGGGAAAAATCGTTGAGCACCATATCCGTGGTTACACCAGTGGTATGATCGAAACAGAATTTGAACTTTGCAGGTTGTCAGATGTGTTCAACCATCTCACCACCAAAAGCTATTCAGCTCATAATAAAATGATTGAGATCCTAAACAATTTGCGTATTGAATATAATATTAATGAGGAAATTAGAAAAATTTATGATGAAAATAATAGCAATGAATTTCCCCGTGATATTATGGAATTCCCCAGGTGGTTATTCGTTGGAGTACTATTCTGGACGCCTCTGGGAGTAATCTGGCGGATTGGCTATGAATTCAAAAAATTGTTGAATTCAAAATTTGTTAAAAAAAGAGCCGAAAGACAAAATAAATTGATTTCTGCTGATTAGCAGATGGGCTGCATTTTGAAGTTCAACTATTTGTGCTTTATATGGCAGTAGTTCACTCTACTCCCAACTTAGCACCACAATTACTACAAACAAATGCTTTTGGATCAATACTAAATTTACACACTGGACAGTTAGTTCTCGTTTCTTCTATTGGAACTCCAATAATTTTCGGTGTGGTACTTTCAAAATCTATGTGAAAATTCCAAAGAGATCCATATTGTTCGATTACAGGAGTCATTTCAGGTGGTAGATTTAATGATCCATCATTATTAATAATTACCGATCTTGTTGCTACTAAATCATGTACATCTACTTCGTCCCCATGTTGACCCGTAAATCTTCCATCTCTTAGTTCAATTGACCGATCAGCATAAGAAGCTACATATTGACTATGGGTTACAATTAAAAATGCCGTATTAAGATCATGATGTAAATCTCGGAATATCCCCATCACATTTTCTGTATTCAGATGATCAATATTACCTGTTGGTTCATCCGCAATAATGAGTTTTGGATTATTTGCTAAAGCTCTAGCAATTGACACGCGCTGTCTTTCTCCTCCACTAAGACGATGGGGTAAATCATGCATTCGGTTTGCTAAACCAAGAGCTGATAAAACCTCTTTTGCACGTTCTCGGGACTCTCTATATCCATTCTTAGCATAACGCAATGTGCGAACAACATTTTGAAAACCAGATAAGGTTTCTAGTAAATTGCCCTCTTGGAAAACAAAACCAACAGTTTGTCTTCTAAAGGGTACTAATTCTATTTCATCTAATTTTGTAATATCCATTCCTTGATAAAAAATACTGCCAGCACTTAGATGTTGAAGTCCACCAATACAACGCATCAAGGTACTCTTACCTGATCCAGAGGGACCAACAATGGCAACAAATTCTCCTTCTTTTAATTCAAGATTAATTCCTCTTAAGGCAACAACATTGGATGCTCCCTCCTTGCCTTTGTAGATATGATAAACACCTAAGGCATTCATTAAATAATCGTATTCATTATCTTTTTCTTCAAGTATTACTTCTTCCATTTTTCACACCACCCTTGTTGCCATCGAGAGATCCTGTCTTGCAGCACTTCTTACTGACAATAATGTTGCTAGTAACATTCCCAAAGTCATTCCTAAACCAATTAAAATTACAGATAACCAAGGAAATACAATTTGTCTATCTAGGGATCCTCCACCAAGAAAAATACTGAAGATCTCAAAAACACCATTAAATTGATATGTTATTCCTACTCCAATTATGATACCCCAAATTACTGAAGTAAGAATCATTAGTGAGCTTTCTCCAATTGCTAATTTATAAATTTGTAATTTTTTGGCTCCAATCGCCCTTAAAACTGCAAATTCATAACGTCTTCTTTCCATTAAAATCGATACAAAAGCAAATGTAGAAATTAAAGCAGCAGAGACACTAACGATAAAATCTAATGATAATAAACCTGGAATTCCAAAAGAACCTTTTCCACTTTTTAGGGCATCTAGTTCCTTTTTTAAGGAAATGTCCGAGGAATAATATTGGATTTGCTGTAATTGCTCTCTAAATAAATTAATGACACTAGAACTCATTTGCATTCCCTTATTTGTCTTAACCAACCAACGAGATGCATTCATAGCTAAATCATCGTACGCATCACTTGATTTGTTTTCTGCTAAAGCTCTTAATTTTTGTATTAAATCACTATGTGCTATGATCGTTTCTCCTCCGATATTACCTGGAAAATGATCTATCTTACCAAGTATTTCTACACGAAACGATGTTAAATTCTCAGTTCCTAAGATCGGTATATTAAGTTTGATTTCATTTCCAACTTTCTCATCAAGTAAGTTCACTGAACCTCCACTTAAATATACACCAAATGGATTATCCTTGAGTTTTTTCAATGCTCTCTTGGTGGAACCTGAAAAACTATCCGAATGCCATATCCCAATACTTTTCCCATTTTTAACATTTTCATACTCTGAAGTGGCATTAAATCCGACAATAGAAAATTCATCATTAAGTATACGGATTGTTGGTCCAGTTCCTAGCCCCAATACCTGATTAACCGCATTTTCTCCATTGACCTGTATACTAGTTAAATTTTGTGAATAATCAGCAGGTAAGGCAAAATTGACCTGGAAGTCACTACCAACTTCCCATTCAATAGTTCTTATGGCATGCATTTCATCTGTTGTGCCCTGTGACGCCGCAAGCGTAGCAATTGATAATGTAAGAACTATTATAATTGCAAGCCTATCTATATCCCCTCTTCTACGAAGTCCGCTCCTTATTACACTCGCAACATCTTTGAAAATTGCAAGTGATAAGAAAAATTTTTCTAATTTTAATGGAACTTTCTTGGCAATTCTCGCTCCAACTAAAGCTCCGCCTATCCAGAAGAAAAAGGGTCCTAATCCATTGATAACAAAAGCAAGTAGACCAGAAGGTTCAAAAGGCAAATCTATTACGTCATGGGTACTATTAATTGATAAGAAAACACCAATCGAACCAATCCCAAACAATACGAGATCCAATTTATTTCTGCGTAGAAATCCAACTTTCTTTTCTTCATACCTTTGAACTGCTTCACTAACCTCGGATTCAATAAATGATCTGCCTTTTTTATAAACTTGTATTAGCACTATTAAACCGACAATACCCGCAGACCAAGCTAATGTGCTTCCATCAATTTGGAAGAAGTCTTGAAAGTCGGTAAATGAACCGACGTTGAACTTTAAGAATCCTAATGACGAAGCTATTATCCATGCACCAAAAATTCCACCGAGATAGCCTATTGCAGTTCCAAATATGAAGAGTAAAAAAGACTCATTTCTCATTTCTCCAAATAGTTGCCGTGTATCAGCTCCTTGGACCTTTTTTATCGCAATTTCCCTCCTTCTCTCTTCTAAAGACATTTCAACCCCAAAAAAAAGCAAATAAAGGGCCAAAATAACAGCAGGTGCCACTAGTAGTATATCAAAGACAGTAATGAAAATATTGAATATCTGAAATGGCAATAATAACATTTCAATAAAGTTAAAACCAGATACTCGCAATCCATCTGGATACTCTGTTGTATTCAAATTTTGAGCTCGCTTTACAATTTTATTGATATATTTATTAATCCCCCCATTCATATTTTCAGGATCAGATATGTCGAATTGATTTTCATCAATTTTAACAGCAAGGAAAAACCCTTCATTATTTTTAATCACATCATTAATTTCTGGGAGCGTAGAATTTAATAAGGAACTTGAAAATAATAAATCTTTCATTGCAAAAAGGTCTGAAAATAATCCTGCTTCTCCGGTATTTATTTCAAAAATTCCTACAACTTCGACATTTGTTAACGATCCTCTAAAAACTTTACTGTCAAAGTTATCAACCCAAGAATATTGAGAATACGTAATATTAATAGTATTAATTTTATCCCCAACACGGAGTTGGTATTCTGAAGCCACAGACCTTGGAATAATAGTTGTATTTCCCGATGCAATTTTTGAAAAATCCCCTTCAAAATCTGTTTTAACAATTCTTTCACCAATTAATGATGTATGAATATCTGGATCGACAAATAGTGGAGACATTCCTCCACCAAACAAATCCTCATCATCATCGACCGTAGGACCACTATATCCAATACCTGTTTTATCAATAATTACCGAAGCTTCAAAATCATCGGTTCCACCTGCTAATATTGTATAATCCGAAATTTCTGGGTCTGATTGAATTAAATTAACTAAATCTCCGAGAGTTTCTCTATTTTCAACAATTGTACCATCATTTTCGATGTTTAGCATGATCTCGAAAGGAGCATTTTCTACTATTGTTTCGAAGTTTTGTTGTTTGAGTACCGTACTGTAAAGAAATATCCCTGATAATATCATAACTCCCAAAATAATACCCGAGATCATGGCAAATGACCTTCGTTTATTTCGAAAGATAGCATATAAAGTGAGTGGAATCCACTCAATTCTATCTCGAATCATTAGATGATATCCTCCTCTGTTTCTTCATAGGTAGCTCCATTCTTAAGAATAAATACTTTATCCGCCGCATGAGCTAAGGCAACATCATGGGTAACCATCAAAATTGTTTTACCATTTTCAGCTAATTTTTTAAACAATTGAATTATTTCCTCACCAGTTTTTGTATCTAAATTTCCCGTAGGTTCATCTGCAAGAATCAAAGGTGGATCATTTGCCAATGCACGAGCAATCGCAACTCTTTGCTGTTGTCCGCCGGATAATCCATCGGGAAAATGATTCATTCTATCAATAATGCCAACCTGTTGTAATAGTTCTTTTGCTCTTTCCTGTACTTCTGGCCCGGTTTGCCCAGCAAGATTTAGAGGAACAATTACATTCTCAACTGCTGTCAAATTTTCCACAAGGGCAAAATTTTGAAAAATCCAACCCACATCGTGTCTTCGTATATCTGTTAATTTGCTATCATTTAAATCAGAGAGTTCTTTGTCACATACTCGAACGCTCCCAGATGTTGAAGATACGAGCCCCCCTACGATATTAAGTAGAGTACTCTTACCAGATCCAGATGCTCCCATTAGAGCGAAAAAATCAGTTTTTTCCATCTTTATATCTACTCCGGTGAGTACTGGTAATGTTTCACCACCTCCGAGATCAAATGATTTCTGAAGATTTTTTATAATAAGAATTGGTTGGCTCATGCTTCTAACTCCTTCAAATATATGCTAAATATGTAATTACTACCAGTAGTGGATATCATAGCAATGCATAATCAGTCAAAATATACATCCTGATATTTACTAAATATAATTATTTCAAGAATCAATAATGTTCTGAAACTTAAAAGAATTCACATCATATTCTATATATTCTATTTAGGCAGCAAATATCTTGACAATTGTCTTTTATTTAATCTTTCAATCCAGCATTTTAACAATGAATTAGATCCAAGATTGTGACAAAAGTACAATTTATTGGGGAATGAGGGGAAATGATTAAATTTGATAAAAAAAACTTATGATTAGAATTGAACAATTTTAAAATTTTATTACTATTTATTACAACAAATATAGCTAGTATAGGAAATTTTGCTGGATTAACATTTATCTTGCATTTCATGACCGCTTCCGCCGCAGCCGGAAACAGATATACTTAAAACAGAAACCAGTAACGGTATTGCTAAGATCATTAATTTTCTTAGACAGGTCTAAGAATTGTTTTGGGGTAGAATATTTTGTTATTCATAATAAATGATGAATATTGTAATCTATGATCGAAAAAAGTGAACATTTTTCTTTGTTAGAAGTTTAGATAGTTCACTATTTTCAACCATAAACTACAAGATCAAAAGGAGAGATGGAGTTCCGGGGGTATTCTGTAATCCCACTGTATTTACTACTTTACTAGTGGGAGTTGTATTAATGATCGTATTTTATGATATTTGGAAAAGATTGGAAAAGAATGAGAAAAACGATTGATCTAATATATTGTATATTAAAAAAAAATCAGGTAAATTAGATCACGATTTGATAGACTAATGTCATAATTAATGAAAAAATGACAAGGTGCATTTAATGAGCACGGAGATCAATATGGTAGATTATTTCGACTAATAGTAAAAAATAGTTCCAACCCCGGAACTATCAAGCCGTATATATACTAGAGAAGTAAATGAATTATGGTGCAATCATCACAGCAAATTATAAAAGATAATGACTCATTGTTTACTCATCCGGACTACCTAAAAACTAAGAATGAATTAAATCAAATATTAACAAAAACTAGTGAACCTCAATTTATTCATGATGATTCTCCATTTGGTGATCAAATACTACAAATTTCTGAATTATACAAGAAAAAGTAATTTGAACAAACGATTGAAAAGATAAAAGAATTAATGGAAGACAAGATTTCTTTGAAATTAAAATTCAATCTATACATATTACAATCATTAATTTATCATTATATGCATG
>CAZRLL010000195.1:0-7074 GCA_964600735.1 uncultured archaeon | reverse complement strand
CTCTATTGAATAATATTTCATTTCTTTACCAAATGCGTCTTTTCATCCAAATCCGAAATTATTATTAATTAGAATATTGCTTAATCATTCAATAATTGACACCTTTTTCAATTCATAAATGACCTCATATTGTCAAAAATAATCATTATAATGAACTTGGGTATTTATATGACAATG
Organism: uncultured archaeon; assembly: GCA_964600735.1. Lineage (GTDB taxonomy): Archaea > Asgardarchaeota > Heimdallarchaeia > Heimdallarchaeales > Kariarchaeaceae > LC-2. Next base: position 6,897 of record CAZRLL010000195.1, on the reverse strand, counting down.
AAAATTCTAAGTTATGAGTCTTGATGATTTCTTTGGTGATGAAGATACTGGTGACAATCATATTATTCCTGAAAACAGTATCTCGATAGACAAAAAAGTGAAGAAGAATGGAGAAATCAAAAAAAAGACCAAAATAAAACCTATGGAAGAATTCATACCTACTGAATTTGAGCTGGGCCAAGACATATCTAATGTATTCTTACTTGATGTGATCTATGAACCCAAGGCAAATCTTGCACAATGTTTTTTTTATGATGATGAAACTAAATCTATTTTCAAATGGAATGATAATACTGGTCATAAACCTTATTTTCTCACCTTGATGTCCCAAGATACAATAAATCAGATTGATAAAATTGTTAAATCCAAAGAATTCATTAAAATGGAAGAAACCGAAAAATTTATGCTTATTGAGGGGCAAAATCAGAAATTCACTAAAATTTATGGAACTAATCCATTAGCTATCGGAGGTCGACCAACTTCTTTTCGAGAATTCGTTGATCCAGCTTATGAGGCTGATATTCGTTATCATTTTAATTATGTTGCCGATATGAGAATTACTCCTGGCTCCTATTACAATATTATCAATGGCAATATAGTTTCTAGTTCACAAGAAATTGATCCTCTAGCTCGTGATCAATTATTAAAGGAATTTGAGGGAGAAAACCAGGATCAGTTAGATATGCTTGAAGAATACATGCCTTTACTATTTCAAAATATTCCAGATATTTTTAGATGTGCGTTTGACATTGAAGTCGGATCCGAGCGAGGTAAAATGCCAAATCCAAATAATCCGTTGGAAGAAATTATTTCAATCGCAGTAGTTGATAGCGACGATAACAAAATCTGTTGGGTTCTAAACACTCCTTATGTCAACCAAGATGTCACAATTGAAGATATCAAAATAAAGAGGTTTGATGTAGAACTTGAACTAATTGATGATTTCTTTCATCATATTACGAAGTATCCCATAGTGTTATCATTTAATGGTGACAATTTTGACGGTCTATACTTAGTAAATCGTGCCCTTCGATTAGGAATGAAAAAGGAAGATATACCTTTCAATATAAAGCGAAATGAGATTTCATTAAAAGATTCTGTTCACATAGATCTTTATCGATTTTTCCGTCAGGCAGCTATCAGAATCTATGCATTTGGAGGGAGGTATGACAAAACTTCACTCGAAGAATTATCCACTGCACTTCTTGGTGAAGGTAAATTGACTCCGTCAGAAAAATGGATTAATGAAATGGATCTCCAATCATTAGTAAAGTACAATGTTAGGGATTCCAAACTCACACTTAAGTTGACACAATTTGATGATAATATTGTCCTTAATTTGATGTTTGTGCTTATGCGTATATGTAAAATGCCTCTATTTGATTTTACTAGAATTGCAGTAAGCGGTTGGTTACAAATGTGGCTAGTATATGAACACAGAAAGAGGAATTTTCTTATACCACGGAAAGAGGATATTTCAGAATCAAAAGGAGATACAGCAACAAGTAATGCAATAATAGCGGGAAAGAAGTACCAAGGTGCTATTGTTCTAGATCCCAAACCAGGGATTTGGTGGGATGTTCAAGTCTTGGATTTTGCCTCTCTTTATCCATCAATAATTAAAACAAGAAATCTTTCATATGAGACAATCAGGTGCCATCACGTAGAATGTAGGTCAAATAAAGTCCCAGAGGTTGGTCATTGGACATGTACAAAAAGAAATGGGATATTCGCGATAATATTAGGTTTCATCAGAGATACTAGAGTAAAATGGTTTAAACCTCGTTCAGGAGATCCTTCCATTGACCCGGTTGAACGCCGTAATAGTGATGTAATCCAATCCTCGCTTAAAGTTTTAATTAATGCAGGATACGGAGTATTCGGCTCGGTTGCGTTTGATTTTTACTGTCTGCCAGTTGCTGAATCAACAACTGCATATGCTCGAGATGCAATAAAATCACTCCAATCCTATGTAGAAGATCAGCTGGGATTAAATGTGTTATATGGTGATACAGATAGTGTTTTTATACATCAACCAACACCGGCTAATATTTCCCAATTAATCGAATGGGGCGATGAAAATATTGGTGTAGAACTTGGTACAGATTATGAATTCAGGTATGTTGTATTTTCTGATCGAAAAAAGAATTATTTTGGAATTACAAATCATGGAAATGTTATAGTAAAGGGATTGATGGGGAAAAAAAGCAATACTCCACAAATAATTCGTGAACATTTTAGTAATGTACTTGACATATTAAAACAAGTCCACAAACCTCAAGATTTTGAAAATGCAAAAAATAAAATAAAAAAATTGCTCCAACAAATGATTGTTAGGCTAGAGAATAATGACTTTACGATTGAGGATGCTTCCATAAGAATGTCATTGTCAAGAAATCTGAGAGAATACGGAACTTGGACTCAAACTGTGCAGGCTGTCACACAATTATTAGAATCAAAAATTATTGCACCAAATAGTATAGGGATTGGAGATACAGTTGAATTTATAAAAGTTAGCAGTCCAATTAGGGTTAAGATTCCTCAAACACGAGAACTATCTTTTCCCCCTGAGACGAGAAGTGCCTCTGTTATCCCTGTACAGCTGGTCGATTCTGAAAGGGATCTTGATGGAAAGCCTATAATTGATGCAGCAGAATCTACCTTTTCTCAACTTTTAATTACACTTGACATGTCCTGGGATAATATTATGGGGGTTCAGTCATTGGATGATTTTTTTTGATTATTTATCGGTGTACAGCCCATGTATAATTGATATAGCAAAAGAAGATATTTTCGATTTATTTATTAATCTAAATCGATAAGACGATTCTATTTTGACAACAGATCGTAGGTATATCTCCATTATTTTTTTAATTATTATCGATTTTAAAATTCCTTCACGGAATAATGTTTTTAAGAAATTTTCCAAACCAGATGCTAAAGCATTTGTATTTTATGTGTGTGATCAAATGAAAGACCTAACAATATTATTAGAGGATAAACCAGGAAGTCTCGCTGAAGTTACAAAAACATTAGGTAATGCTGGAATAAATATTGAGGGGGGTTGTGGTTATCCTGCCGTGGGCAGAGGAATTTTCCATATTTTGGTTGAAGATGCAGTTTCAGCTCGAAATTCTTTAGAAGCTGTTGGAATTACGATTAGTGAAGAAAAAGATGTGATGATCATTGATCTTGATAACCAGCCTGGAGCGATAGGTAATCTGACTAGTAAGTTTGGAGAAGCAGGGATTAATATAGATTTATTTTATTTTGCTTCAAACAATCGTATTGTTATTAGTGTAGATGATTTCGATAAGGCAAAAACTCTGATTTGAAAATTGATCATGTTTTGTTAAATAAAAATGTAATCGAAGTTGAATAATCATACTTTTTTACATGTTACCTTGGAAGTATCTACTTTTCAAATGGTTATTTTATAAAATCAAAATTCATTTATAACTAAGACAAAGATGGCAAGCATGATTGAATCATTCATATTGAAGGGAGGTACATTGGTTGTAGATCCTGCAGAATCAACCATGACACCGGATGAATTTCTATCTAAATTTGGAAATATCGTGGATACACTATGCATCGTAGCCAAATCAGAAGCAGGTTCAACCTATTATTCAAGTAGCACAGCACCAAAAGATCCACGTTATGGTGAATTGTTCTCTTCTTTTGCACAAATAGCCAATGATATTGGTATTCAGGTATATGCGCAGATTCATGGTAATATGGATGGTTTCTTTTCAAGAGATCCCAATTTTTATATGATTCAAAGTGGAGGTTACCAAATAGATGGTTATGTTTGTCCAAATCAAGAAACTTATTGGGCATATCTTGCAGAGATTGCAGCAGAGGTAGTAAACAGAAGTACACTTGAGGGAATAATTCTCAAGGACATACATTACCCTCGAGATAACGCTTGTTTTTGTGATAATTGCCGAAGAACATTTTCTACAGAGGCTGGGATTGACCGAGAATTTTCTTTAGAACAGTTAAAACGCATTCCCAATACATTTTCTAAGTGGCAGCAAACCCGGATAGCAGGATTACGAGGGATGTTGTCCTCTATTGTTAATAGAGTTCACCAGGAGAAAAAAGTTGAAATAATCGCTGAACTGCTGCTTGATCCTGAAACCAATTATGTTGAAGGGGCAGGAGATTATTTTGGACAGGATCTAGGAATGATGTCTCAAGTATCATCGCATCTACTCTTGCATTTACATCCTTGGAGTACACTCCCGTCAAATGAGGACGAAATGAATGAAACGTTAAATGGGTTAGGTCCAATTGTTGAAAGAATCGGAGAGATAAAAAATTCTTTATACCTGTGGAATCCCACCATGGAAAATTTCGAAATTGCATTAAAATTAAAGGAAATGCTAAACTCGAGTAAAATTTTCTTTACCGAAAATCAACCGGGATCTTACTTAAATAGAAGAACACTTCATTTGGGGCTTGGAGTTTAATTATTGGTTGTTTTGTAATTAAAATACTAGACAAAGATAAAATTTCAAGATTTTTCTTTTCAATTGAAAATAATATGACTTGTCGTCAGGTAATTTTAATAGAGAGTCACACCTTAATGAATCTAGAGGATGGGTCATCTAAATGTCTGAAAATATGCAACAATGCCCGTCATGTGCAGAATTAGTGCCAATTGAATATGTTTTATGCGTCTGGTGTGGTTTTGATCTTACATCAGAGCATATACGAAGGTCGGGGATAAGAATTGGACGTAATGAAGCGTTTGGGAGAATGAAAAAGGTTATTGTCAATCCTAACCAGGCATTTAAAGAAATCACGCTGCTCCCTGATTTAACAGGTGGTAGGTTGATTTTTTACCTAACTGGTGTTGCAATTACATTGAACATGCTCGCAGTATTTTCCAAGTTAGACGGACTATCGTTTAATGATCCTGATCTTTTACCTGTGGTATCATTTTTATTCATCGATATTAGTGTCGCTTTCGTTGTTGGTATTGCCTTCTTGGCTATCCAACCAATTGTTTTATTACTGGTTTTTACCTGGGTTTGGAGAACAGCAACTAGAGTAATATCGATACTTTCAAGATCATTTGGTGGAACCGGTGATAGGGAAAAGATTAGGGCTGCAATTGGCTATTCAATGGTCCCGGTCTTACTCGGTTGGACAGCAGCATTATTAATTCGCTTGATCACACCCAAGAACACTGATGAGATTTCAGGTTACGAATCTGTAGAAAATGCAATGGTGGAAGTTACTCTAAGTGGCATTGGAAATGTTGGACAGTATTTGATCATGCTTGGATGGATTTGGGCAACTATACTTGGAATTATTGGCATTAGCAAGGCCGCTAGGATATCTATTGCTGAATCTGTAATTGTTGCGGGTATACCCTATATCATTTTCATGACTATTGTAACTTAATTTTCCTCATCTGTAAATTTTACTTCAAGAACCATGGGACCAGCTAATCTTTCATCAATTGCATATATTTTATCACCATCATTACAGATAAGCTCATCCCCATCATTGAGGAATTTTCCCTTTAACATCAAGTTTGGATTAGCCATGCCAAATGCTAGAGCAATCCGATTTTTAAATGTTTCAACTTTTTCTCCTGGAAATACAAGGGAAAGTGCAGCTTTTAATTGATATTGTTCTCCACATATTGGACAATTTTTATTTTTACTCAATTCCAATACTGTAAACGTATTATGCATTCCATCATAAAAAAGGAAATTTTTAATCGGTTTCCCAACATCCATAATTATTTTAATAATCTCTTGAGACATCAATCCTGCAATTATTGATGATAGAGTTGCAACGGATGGTAGGGGAGCCTCTTTCTTTTCATCTTTCAGTTCCTTTCTAGCCTCTCCTAATGGTGTACATGCCTGGGCTAATTTTTCCTGTGAAATTAATGGTTGACATTCAAAACATGCAGTTTCATAGGGGATTATGGTCTGAACATCCCCCAGGAAAGCATACATTCCTCCAGAAACCATGGGAGTTTTCTCCTTCAAGGCCAGGGAATTTGCATAACGTCTACCAATGAATGTGTCCAAACAGCAAGCGATAACGTCGATATCTTTGAGAACACTTTTCGGTAATTTTTCCATAGCCTTTGGAAAGACGCTTATTTTTATTTCAGGATTTAAAATTTTCAAATGATCAGCAGCAACCTCTGCTTTGTTTTTACCGATGTCTTTCTTCTGAAATAATAATTGTCTGTTCAAATTGCTAATTTCAATTGTATCAAAATCTACCAGAACCAGATGTCCGATGCCAGTCAAAGCTAAATTTGTTGCGAGATAACTCCCCACGGCTCCAATCCCCAATATTAGTATTTTTGAATCAACAATTTTGGTTTGATTCCACTCTGGAATTAAGCTCTGCCGGTGGTATCGATCTGATGAACTCATAATTGCTAAACGAAAATTAGATAAGTTAATTTTTCTAAGGATAAGCAATTAATTGCTTTAAAAATTATTACCGCCTTCAATTCTGTTAATCAAATAACGTGTTTGATAATTTATCTATAATCAGGAAAATCTCGTTTGTTGTGAATATCCTCCCTCTGTCCTAGTTATCAAGTAACATTTATCCCCGTCACCCATCCCTACTGCTTTGAGTGACTCGCTATCATCAAGTTGTTGACCACGAAAAACAACGATTACCGTACTCGCGGGTATTCTTCTTTCTTGGGCAACCATTGCCTTCAACTTTGCTACTGTATCATGGGGCTCCAGATCTACTTTGATTGGAAGATATAGACGCTTTTACTTACTGATTTAATTTTGCAGCACAATATTTTAGTTGTGGTGAACAATTAATTAAATCGATAAATACCTAATGTTTTTATATTACAAAATTAATGTTAAATTATGAAATATTATCAAACCCAAT
>CAZRLL010000194.1:1084-7096 GCA_964600735.1 uncultured archaeon | reverse complement strand
GGCCGCAATGCCAGAGCCATCACCTCCCATCCGGGAGACTACCGCCCGCAACTTCCTCAAAGACCGAACCGGGAAGAGAATCGGTGAGGACGCGGTTGAACTCTTCGTCACCCACTTCACCACGATGGCCGAGGAAGTGGCCGTCAGGGCCGCAGAACTGGCCCAGGATGGGCAGCGCACCACCGTCCTTGACCGGGACATCCAAAAAGCATTTGAGGCGTTTCTAGGGGCTTCTGGGCTGTCCCTTCTCAGTCCCGCCACCATCCACACCGCCATCGACGGGATCTCCAACGAAAGCCTCAGCCAGCTCATCCAGAGCTTGCGCGCTGACCTGGAGCACCCATGACCCAGCGCGACTTCGTCAACCGCATCGCGGCCGCCACCGGAGTACCCAAGGTCAGGGTCGACCAGGTCCTCGACCTCTTCTTGGACGAGCTCGCCGAGGCCCTGGCCCGCGACCACCGCGTCTTCCTCCGTAACTTCGGAGTCTTTCGCACCGTCGACTTACCAGCCCGAACCGGCAGAAACCCCCGCACCGGCGAGCCAGTCTCCATCCCGGCCAGCCGGCACGTTCGTTTCCGCGCGGGCAAGCGCATGAGAGACAAGCTCAATCCCTGAGGAGATCCCATGTCTAAGGAAATCATGAAGGCCAAGGAGCTTGCCGATTATCTCGGCCTTGCCGAGAGCACGGTCTACAAGCACGTCGAGTACCGCCAGATCCCCTTCACTAAGATCGGCTCGCTCTTGCGCTTCCCCAAGTGGATCATCGACCGCTGGCTCGCAGAGCGAGCGGTGCGCCCCGAGCAGTCTCTGTTTGACGAGTTCGAGCGCCTGCATCAGCGCTACCACCTCCAGCAGTTCTTAAAAACAAAGGGGCTCGACTACAAGCAGATGACCGAGGAGCAACTTGTCACCGAGCTACGCAAGGCCATCGAAGAGATCAAAGCCCAGGACGGTTAAGTCATGCCCGAAGACGTGGAGGCCATCCTCGAGCAGCTCGGCATCGACGAGTACGACGACGACATCTTCGAGATGTCCAGGAGCAAGCTACGTCAGCACTTCAGCTTTGCCAGCGGAGGCCTCCACACCTCGCTGTTGATCAAGAACCTCATCTGGCAAGACCACGGCAAGATATTGCGCGGTGAGTTGACGCCCATCCATGGCAACATCCGCAGCTATTGGTATAGCCGAACCAAGCCGGTTCTCGCCCGGGCCAGGGCGAAAAAATACGCCAAGAAGTACGACATGATGATCGACCAGTTCACTCTCCTGGTCGTCCGCCACCGTCTCTTCTCGTACGCCGACTTCGGTTTCACTGACGAAGGCGCGCACGCCCGCAACCTCGGCACCGCCAACACCCACATCGTCTGCCTCGCCGAGAAGACCGGCCACCTCCCGCTACTCCAGGAGCTGCAGCAGAACTACGACAACACCATCGTTGCCCTGGGTGGCCAACCTTCAGCGCTCAGCTCCGAGTACCTCTTGCACGAGCTCGAGCAGGCCGGGTTCCAACTCAACAATTCAATCCGTCTGCTCACCATCGTCGACTACGACCCCGCCGGCGACATCATCGCCAGCAGCTTCGTGTACCAAATCCAGACACTCGGTTTCACCGGCCAGGTGAATCGGATCGATCTAGCGCACCCCGACCGCATGACCGACGAACAGATCCGACTCAACAAGTACCCGCTCAGCCGACGAAAGAGCGAGCGTAAGAAGAACCAGCGCTGGGCCGCGCGCACCGGCGGGCTCACCGCGTACGGCCACAGTGCTCTCTACGGCCTCGAAGCCGACGCCATGACGTGGGAGCAGCTCACCGAGGCCTTCGACCAGGAGGTCGCCCCGCACCTCGACGTCCCCCGCGACCAGGTTGTCCGCCGCCGTCTCAAGAGCGAGCTCGTCGAGGTCCTCAAGGAGCTGTTGCTCCTTCGACTCGTTCCACCTTGAGATTAAGAAACAGTATCGACCCAGCAAGCTACATCCACTTGAGTGAAGGCCTCCTACCACACCGAACGCAGTCCCAATGGCGCGGGTCCACATGGAGCTCGCCGGGATCCCCGTGATCACGGTCCCGACTCGGAAAATGGATCGATCGCCGGTGCCACCGGAATAACTTGGCCCGAGGATCGCCAAGGAGCGATTTTCAGAGCCGACCCCCTAGCCCTACCCCCGGAGTTGCTGAAAACGTTCGCGCATTTCTCAGAGCCACAAGGGTTTGCGGGGTCGCGCTTTCGAGGACTTCGAGGCGGTCGTTCCCCGGCTTGGTCAATCGAGATCAAGGGCGAACTTGATGCTGTCGACGACTTCTTGCATTCGCCTCGCGCTCAGTGATCCGATTTCGTCGCCGAGCATGTCTTTCGCGATTGTCATCGGGTCCTCACACTTAAGCACCGACGCGCGTGGAAGCCCACCTTCACCGCTACGCAGTACCACGTGCCACGGCCCAAGCCGCTTGACCGACGTTGCTGGAATGACCACGACCGAGCTAGCGCCTTGGTTGCGTGCGTCCGGCGAGATCACCAGCACCGGCCGCTGCTTCGATTCTCTGGGAAGTTTTGTCCAGTAGAGAGAGCCACGGAAGATCATCATCGACTATTCGCCGTATTCGGATTTATACCGCTTCGCGAGAATCCAACCGCCTGCGCGGGCCCACGCCAACTCGTCAGCGTGGTCCTCCTCGCTTTGCTCGGTGTAGTAGGCGGCCATCTTTTTTTTCCGCTGTATCCGCAGCGATGTCCGAATAGCCGCTTCTGTGGCTGCTGAGCGCGTTGGGAACACCTTGCGCTTACCAACTTGGCTGTCGAGTTGTTCCAGCAACTCGCTGTCGATCGTGACGCTGAGTCGTTGCTTGCTCATGGCTAGACTGGACTCCTGAGGCTAGGTATGCCATCTTTTATGGCATAATAAATACCACAATGCAAGTACAATCACTGGTCGATCTCGCCAGTGCTGCGCTTGCCCCCGTCGACTAGATCGGCCACTAATCAGGAAGCCCGCCGTCAATTCCACACCGACCCCACGTCGGCGACGCTGACCGAGGCTCCCGATCCCTCTTGATCCGTTACCGGCAGTGTGTTACTAGTAACGGTAGTTTAAAACCGGAGACAACGCCATGGCTTCATCAACTGAACGTGTTGCCAAATACAGAGAGCGCCGAGCTCGCCAGCGGCACAAGCAGATCGCGATATACCTACCTACGAAGCTTCTCGCGTCAATCGACAAAGACGCCAAGCGCCGCCAGCTCTCACGCAGCGATGTTATCCGAGAGAGACTCGAAGCTTCCACTAAAGCCGGCGTTACTAGTAATGTCGCCCGTTCAGCCACCACGCGCAAGAAAGCAGCGAAGCGAAGCCAGCCACGGGAGCACAGCGCGGCTTTCGACCTGCAAGCGTTCGCTCAAGCGGTGCTCGCAAGCGCCAGTGCGCCAGCAGTGGAACGCTTCGGCGAAAACAAGGCGTTTATCAGCTCCATCTGGCAGCGCATGCGCCGCAAGGCCACATGCAAAGGGATGACAATGAATGCATTCAAGCAAAGACTCGTGGAGGCCAACAGCAAGGGGCTCTTGCGTCTCAGTCGAGCGGACCTCGTGAGTGCGATGGATCCCGAGCTCGTGGCCGAGTCAGAGACACGCTACCTCAACGCGATGTTTCACTTTGTGCGGTTGGATTAGGGATGGCGCTAATTGCTATTGTCCGGCTCGACAAGATCGCGTGTTACTAGTAACGACATGCGCTCGCTTGCGTTCCTGCCGCGCCGATCGGGTTGGTTGAACCTGGCCGGGTCCAGGAATCCTTGCAGCGACTACGAACGGCGCTGGCAGTAGGATCAACCATGTCCTGAGCGGCGCAGGCAGTGACCACGGAGGCCTCCGGCTGTATCCTGAACGGCGAAGCTTACGGCGACTGCTTGATCAAGCCATCGCCGCTTCCACGAGCTCGCGCAGGATCGCGCTGGCGTCCGCCTTCCCACCGTGCTCAAGAGCGCGATCAAGAGCGGTGCGACGAACCCACTCGTATTGCGCGGCCGAAAGCCGCACGGTGGTGACCACGTATCGTGTCACTGGCCCGGCCGACGACTCAACCCTTTTTACCCCACGCCTCGGGGCCGGTTTCCTTTCGGCCTTCTTGGTTTTGCGTGCCATCTGACCTCCAATCGCGCCTCAGTGCCGGCCCCTTCTGCCGGGACCCGTCCGGGCACATTGCATTGTTTGCGTAATCCTAAACCACTAAACACCCACGTGTCAAGGTATATATATGCGTACCTTGATACAAACGTAGATATCCGTTACCCCCTCCCCCAAAAAAACCAACACGCACGCCACCCGGCAACCCCTCAGTAGCGCGGACAACCGGATACCAAGGTATATGTACGCGTGCGTTGGGATAAACACGGATATCTATGTAAATACGCGCGTTGATATATATCTAAATACATACATACGTATCTACTGTTATAGTACAATCAGATCAGCCCCCCACAACCCAGGTTCGGGGGACGACATGGAGTTCGTCGGGATCTCCGGCTTGTCTGTGGGGCCCGCCTGTCACGCCGCCTGCATTTAGTTCTAGAAGCACTGGCAGTGCTAAATCGGCACGCGGCGCGCCAGGCTACTCCTCGGCATATTCGAGCAGCAGTGGCGAACAAGTTTGTGCCGGTAGGCCACCGCCCGTCACGGCGCTTGCACAGGCGGCTCGCCGGTACGTGGCCGCAGCCAGACAAGCGCCGCGCCGGGCTAATTTGTGCCAGGCCCCCCCTGCCCCCCGCGAGTAAGGCTGTGCAAAATCGTGAGGTGATCTACGCGGGGGGTTAAGGAAGGCCCACTGACGCGGTTTTCTCCCCCTCGCCGGCCCCCCCTCAAACCCCCCCGCTTCCCCCTCTTTCCCCATTCCGCATTCGCGGGATAAGGTAAGCCCATGGGCCGGTCGAGGTATCGAGACTCTTCGGCCTCACGTGTCACCTTGCTGCTCGCACTGCTTGCGGCATATCGAAAGACCGGCCCATGGGCATTATTATAAGGGGGGGCCTCAACGGGGAGAAAACCTCTATCGCCTCTCCGGCAGCGACCCACGGCTAGACTCTCGGTGCTTGAGGTCCAACCTTGCTAACCAAGGCCAGCGCAGACAGCAGCACTGAGATCCATGTCGCCGTGGACCGCTGCCTCCAAGGCTAGCCAGTGGGCAACGATTATATGGTGCTTGACCGACGCTCCTGCTTTTTAAAGAAAGGCCGGTGGTTGTCGCCGGCGTCACGCCGCTTGCACCTGGCGTAAGCCTTGGCCGCGCCGATTGGCGCGCCAGGCAAGCGTCGCGCCGCCTTGTTCTTGCGCCGCAATGGGTGCTCTTTCGAAGGTTGCTGCTTTTTCCTTGAGTCGAACTTGGTCTGCTTACCGGCCGCGCCTATGCCCGACGATTCGTTCTGCACACGCGGGTGCCACCGAGCAGGCCGTGCATTCCGCCGCCGGCCACAGCCGTGCATCGATGAAGGTGGGTGGCGCCGGTTCTACGGGTCGCCTTCAGACACGGGATCCCAGCACCAACGGAACACAAAGACCCTTGCTTAAGGGGCCACGACAGGACATAATGGGTACCTTGGTACCCTTAAAGGAGAGCTGAACTTGGGTGTAAAACGTCTGTCTTATCTCGTGGCAGTACCCATCCCTAGACTTAACAAGGAGAAAAAACGGCTTGCTAAATCGAAAGTGAACAAAGCGACCGAGAGACTTCTGAAAGCATTTGGTGAATGGTTCGGTGGCGCTACTACTATGCCATGTCTTGGCACATGGGAGATGCTTGATGGCTCTGGTGTGGCTGTTGACAAAAACCAGACGGTCGTCATGGCGATGACGACGCGCAAGCAGTTCCAAAAGTTCCGGAGGCAGATCGAGCAAGTGGTTGAAGAAGTCGGAGACCTGCTGGAGCAGGAGGGGATGGCGGTGATCGCTTACCCGACTGCGGAGGGTTTTCTCCTCCTCTTGGAAGATTCATAGATTGGAAAGGTGGTTACTGTGAGCAG
>CAZRLL010000194.1:0-1074 GCA_964600735.1 uncultured archaeon | reverse complement strand
ATCAACGAAGAGTTGAGGTCAAAGGGACACGCAGCGTCCGTCAAGCTTTTTCAAAATCGGGATGGACAAACCGGCTACTCGATCACGAAGATCCCGGCGGCAGGCGGCAAGAACATCCTCGAATTCATCCAGAGGACCGTGTGTAAGGCTATGGGTTACAAAAGAGGTCGGCCTCCTGCACAACCCACGCGCCAGGTGAAGTGCCGACTTCCAGAGCCAATCTATAAACAACTGGAACGTGAAGCCAAGAAACGAAAGATATCCCCGTCCAGCCTCCTGAGCGAGTTGGCTACAGAACACGTTAGATAGGACCGCCAGGGTCAGTGCTGCGAAAATCCACGGTAGCGTATTTTACGCAATGTCGTTATCTTTTCAAAATCACGACAGGTCCCGTTGGGTAGAATGCGGTGGCTGTCATCTCTTCAGTTGCGAACAAACGTTAGTTTGTCCTCTTGGCACAATTAACGCTGTTTTTCGTTCCAATGATCCTCGACCCCCGTGAAGGTCGCTGCGCTTCGACATGGCCAGGCCTCTACTTTCAAGACTAAATTGATTGGAGAAACGCAGTTAGCTCGTCACTGCCTTTGCTTAGTACGCCATCGGCGAGGTCATGCGCCTCACCAATAATACCGGCGACGCTGCCAGAGGCGATGTAACGTCTGGCTTGAGGGCAGCGGGCCTTCACAGCGCGCAGCACATCGAGTCCTGTACCATCTAGCATAGTGTAGTCACTTACAACCACGTCGGGATCAAAACCACCTTCAAGGACGGCGCGCGCTGCCTCGACCCCGGCCGCGGTGCGGACTTCGTGTTTGTGGTAAATCATTTTGCTGAACGCATTCAAGATCTGGGGAACGTCGTCGACTAGTAAAACACGCATAGGGCAGCCCTCCTGCGGAGGCCTCTGCCCGTTTTGTCATGGTGGCCGGGAACAGAGACACCCCATGTTCAAGCTGCGAACCCGAGCACAGAGAATTGATCACCTGCCCCCGACCTTAATCGGGGGAGTGTCAATGTGGTCAACTTCCTTGTGCGCCCGGCGCTACCGGGCAGGTTCGCAGCTATCACAACACT
>CAZRLL010000193.1:5474-7101 GCA_964600735.1 uncultured archaeon | reverse complement strand
TACCATAATAAATTCAGTAATTAGTTAGTGATACATCAGTTATCTGTCAATCGATTACGACAATTAATTGAGTAATTTATTCAAATAGGTAGATATTTGATATTCGTTATTGAAAAAAAGCCGGCAATTCATATTTTGAGAATAATAAAATTATTCGATATGAAATTTCAATCCCTGAAGATATACCTGATACTGAATTCGATCAAATTGATTTTACCTTTCAACCCAAAGGATTTTATTCAACGATTAAAGGAGTAGAAACATGGAATTACAAAGATTTTCCAAATTATTACGAGTTACATAATGAAATCGGTGAAGGATTATTCATTTGTTCATACAAGGATTCAAACGACACAAGAAATCTACGTAATAACAATACATCTGAAATATTACATTTGCTATTTGCAGATATTAAAATAACTTATTCATTTTATAAACATCTTAAATATCTGATTGATAATTTTTCGATTTCTAATTGATTTTAGAATAAAATTATGATTTTACGAATTAGATAAAACAATACGACAATTTTCATTTTTAAATCAAATAAGTCTTTTTTTAGATAAATGGTTTGATTTTATGACACTTATTTTTTCTTATGACATTTATTTTTTCAATATTTATGACACATATTTCCTATGTTGACAATTGACAACACGCATTTTTCAATATTAACAATTAAACTAATTATTGCTGCCAAAAATCCCAACCGGGACAAATAACTCTTTTGGAGTTAAAGATCCATGTTGTCCATTAAGCTTAATATCTGGTCCAAATTTGACAACTTCAGGAACATCATACAGGTAATTATCTGCCATAACCATCAAATAATCCCCCATACGTACTATATGATCATTCGATCCACCAGCCAATTCCATTGCTTGATTTCTATCAATAACCAAGCCACGATCACTTGCAAGATTTTCTAATAGATGTTTTCCATCATCTTTTTTATCTTCATTGCAATATGCATGTAATACCCTTCCACTTGTCGATAAAGTAATTCCCTTATTTCGATAATCATTCCATTGTGTTTTATCCATCCAATGTGATATATTATGATCAATTTGTACTTGACCATGATCAGATGTCATCACAACAAGAGTTGAACCATCTTTTACTTTCGGGTGTTGTTCTAGCATCGTAATGGCTTGTTCTATTCCTCTAATAGACTGCAAGTATTGCTCACTATCTGGACCATAGCCATGAGCAGCATAATCAGCATAACCTACGTATAGAGCGACTAATTGATTTTTGTGATCTCGATTCAATGCGTTATTCAATTTGATGCCTGCATCCATAGGGTTTTCATAAATTGTTACAGGAGTGTTATAATTAAGTAAATCAAGTAAATTGGGTTGGCCATAGTATTCTGAAGGTCCAATAAATGTTACCGGGAATTCTAGAGCATCAATCAACCGATCTATTATTGGAAAACCATCAACTAATTTATCTTTTGTTACATCCTCCAATACAGTTCGTTGTTCCCCATTTTTGATATATTGCAAATTTATTGCATTCCAGATGTCATCTAAATGCTCATTGTAAATATTGTAACCCAATAATCCATGTGAACTTGGGAATTTCCCATAAGAGAGAGATGTCATTACTGTCGAGGTCATGGATG
>CAZRLL010000193.1:0-5464 GCA_964600735.1 uncultured archaeon | reverse complement strand
CATGGATGGAAATACTGTAGTGGCGATCGTTCCTTTACTTGTGATATTATCCCAGAGTTGCCCACCCATGTTTTGTAGATGCACAACACCGACTGCATCACATATTAAAAATATAATATTATCATAACCTGAAGGGAAACTCTCACCTATCATTTTGTTTACATTTCTATTTTCCACACAGTCTTTTATAACCTTTGCAGGTTCATCTGTATTTAACCCCCTTACCAGCTCAGGTAAAACCCCAGCTATTGACCTCTCTTTATTGGGTTTATACAGGTCAAGATCTGCGGATAGGGTCTCTACAGAGATATCAAAATCAGAAAATTCTTTTTTCAATAATTATTCCATCAGATGTCAGTTCAAAAAATGTGTGTATCTATTGATAATTTGAGTGACGTTCTATTAAGATTATAAGTCATTTATTCTCTATCAGTGAAGAGTCTCGTACAAAATTTTTAAGAAAAGGAATTATTCATAAATATACAATAATGATCACACTCTTAAAATACTTTAACAAGCCTACAATTAGCTAGATGATCTCCAGCGGATCAGAATACTCTTCTGAACTTAAAGAAATATTAGAAAAAAGAAGAAGTTTAGAAAATACAGTTGATAAATATGTTAAATTGTTCCCAAGTAAGGTCATTGAATATCAAGATAAATATCAATGTTCTGTTGAAGAAACCTCGTATGTTTTATACACTTCAGATTACATTATAACAAGTACCGAATTAAAAGATGTGTTAGAAGAAGAAAGGGTAGATTTATTATTCGAATCGATGCTTTGCGGAAAGATAAATGGTCGAGTTGAAATACAAACTCAATTAACTCTTATAGAACTTTGTCAACAACTCACCTTAGCCATAATTAGACATTTTAACTATCAAAGAGATAGGGGTTTTCCGATTTCTGTAATAAAATCACAGATCATATCTTCTTGGTTAAGAGATTTCTTTGAAATGTTAAGTGAATATATGCCAGATATTGATATTAGGTGGATATTAGCAGAAATCGAGGGAAGTCGAAACGGTCAATATGCACAGGAACGATATCTAGAAATTACAAAACAACTAAACAATGATCAACTTCTAGTTCAAAATTATTATGAAGCTGCTGAATACCTGGTAAATAGCTTAAATTTTAAATTTACAGAAGAAGACAAACAGACAATTTCAACAACCGCATATGATACTCAAATTCAAAATTCTTTTGCTCTTCTTTCAGTTTCGATGGAGAAAGAGATTTGGTTAGGGACAACTTTCACTACAACATTTAAATTGGAGAATATCACGTCGATATTAAATGATTTATTAACATCATTACCAAGTATAAAAACCGAGAATGGCTTCGCAGATCTTAGGTTCTACCATTCAATCATCAGAAAATTACCAATGGGGACAGGAAAAAAGATATTTTTATCAACTGAAAAGAATGATACGATTCAAATTACCTTAATAATATTTTCATCAGGGATTGAGGATATCAACTATACCTCTATTCGAGCGATGTTAAGGAAATACATTTTTGATATTGATTATTTGATAAATAAAGGATTGGAAAAAAAGATTGAAGTCTTGAGTTCTTGGGCAGAAAGAATTTTAGTTTCTCAAACAGTAGAAGGATCTGAAGTTTTTGGACAGCCCAATGATATAGATAGAGAACGGCAATGGATATTAGAAAGTGTGGTTAACGCATCGAATTTAAGAAAACAGGAAAATTGTGAGATACTCGCAAGGGCTCTAAACCATGATTTAATAAAAAATAATATTCAAGAAATTATAAATGTAAATGGAATACTACACGAATTATTTAATGCAGTTGAAACCAATATTAGTCATTCCTTTGAAATTTTACCATATGAAGCATTTTATGAAGGAAAGGATTTCGAAGATTGTGTGTTGTCACTGTACCAACAAGAAAATAGTAAGTTATCTTTACTTAATATGCAATCACTGTTTAAGACATCTGATAAATTAGTTCATAGGAAAAAACACGTAGTAAAACGAAAATACTCCAGATTAAAAATTCGGGAACTTGTCAATAGATCAATTGAAGATCTGACAGCTTGGGCTCAAAAATCAATGTTGTTTAAGGACCACGGGTACAATTTTTCAAATGCTATTGATACAATAGATTTAGTTGAAAAACTAGCAGGGAAAGAAATTGAAAAAACGAAAATTATAAGTGAAGTATCAGTTTCTGATAGGCTGAAGGAACTTGAAAGGAAAAAGGATATACAGCTGCAAATTCAAAGAATAATTTTCCAATATTTAACAGAGTCTCTTCAATCACACCTCAAAATATCTATATTAAATGATGCTAAACTGGACGAATTTCTTAATTTATCAGTTAAAAATCAAGTAATAAATGAAGAAAGAATAAAGTTAGAAGATATTTTAGATAAATATCAAATTCGTAAACTACCTGGGAACTATGGAAAAAGATTAATGGAGATTGTAAGTACAATAGACAATTACTTTGCGAGAAGCCTTAGTGACGGATTACGTAAACTATATGAACTTGAACATGACCTAGGTAAATCAGACACTAGCGATCTAATAGAATTATTACAAATAATTAGAGCAAATTTTGAATTGAAAGCCTAGTTAACTTGGATTATGTATAAAAATTAATTCAAGAATATAACCAAGGTAATTTTCTGACTATAATTGGATCAGATAATACATCCATTGCTTCACCTATGCCCAGTTCAGTTAGTTTGGTCAGAATATCAAATATAAGCTGCCCCATCTGTTTGTCCTGCGTATCTGCTAATATTTGTTTTAAATGCAATATTGTCCCTTTCACTCCAAATTTCGTCCGATACAAGATATGATGTCTTCGTACCCATCGTGAAAATCCCTGAAATGTCTCATCAATATCTTTTGCTCCTTCAAATATTATGCGGTAGTTATCCATGTCACTAAACTCATCGAAACGGGCAGAGTATTCTATATTCCAATCTTCCAAAACTCCTGGAAGTTTAACCTTTTCTTTGAAATCATCCTCCCAGGATGTTCCTGGGTCAGTACAGAGAATTGTTGCAGCCTTGTATTCCTTATTTACATCCTGGACCAACACACGAAAACCCCAGATATTTGAATTTACGGGTGGCAACTTTAATAGGTCGAGAGAGAGTTTAGGTGGTAAAATTCCCTGGGTTGTAACTAGTAAACCACCTATGCTTTCAGATAATTCTACCAAAGAACCATCTCTGATCGCCTTATGTATTTGTTCACTTGGTAACATTGAAAGCGTATACATTAATCGTTCATCACCAGGTTGGAGAGTACCAGCGGTCCAGTATTCTAAATCAAACGTCTCTTTGATAATTACAAAAGGACTTGGTGTTCCGATCATAATTTCTGCTAATACTGAAGGATCGCCTTGGACAAAATCTTCTGCCAGCTGTCCCGTGATTCGCCAAGAAACAATGGCTTCACGGAAAATCTCTTGCAAATAATCCTGCATAATTCTAGTCATTCGGCCTTCTCTTCTAGCATGATGCATCAATCTCTCCATTAATACTAAAACCTTGGCGATATTTTGACCCGCACCATTTGTAACAATTTTATCGAATTGTACAACTATTGGAAGAAAATCGGTATCAAATTCTTCTTCCTCCACTTTTTCCTGATCCTCGTCAAATGTTTCACTTTCAAGTTTATCTAAGACTGCAGCTGCTTGCAGAGCAGACATTAAATCTGCATCCATCATTGTTGTATCATCGTTTTCTTCTTGTGATGGTTGACCGATACTTTCTAGCTCTGCGAATGGATTATCGAACTCAGCTAAATCGTCAGCGGAGTTATCCTCTGGCAATTCTTGACTTTTATCTTTTATTTTTACCTGGGACCTTGGAGCATCAGGATGTGGAGAGTGTCTGATAGCAGGCGTAATTTGAGGGTTGCTTTCCAAATCAGAAATAAAAGACTCAAGTTGTTGATCTATTATGTTAATCACTTTAAAATAACTCCATATGTAAGGGATTGATTGAAAAACTTCCTTAAAATCTGCTAATCTCGCTTTTGCCTCAGGAAGAGTTGTTCGAAAAGCCACTGACTCATTTAGATAATTTTCAATATTTTCCAAAGGAATTTCTTTAAAGTCTTCTTTTTTTTTATCTACAAGATCAGCCCAACTATTTGGAAACTCCTCTTGACGACTAACTGCACTTTCTGGAGAAAAAAGAAAATACCAACTTATTGGAATACAACTACTTCCAGTGAAGGTTGCTATTATGTCCTTACTGTGGTCACTAGGATTTACACCAATATACAAATATGTTTCTGCATTATCATCATGTGGGTTCGGATCCATTTTTTGTTAACAATCTCCATGAATCTCCAAATATACTCGTATTACGCCAGTGAATAATAATATATAACTTTAATTGCCTTGTTTGTAATTGAACGTTATCCTGATTTATTTATATTTGCTTAAATTAAGTGAATAACAATACATTTTTTAACCTTGAAGCCCAAAAATAATTAATGCAACAATCCCTATGGAGTTGAATTGTCTTATTCCGTCAGAACAGTCTATTTCCACTAAAAAGGGATCCAAATTATCAGATAATCAGATAAAAGATTTAGAAACAGCATTACGTCTATGTAAATATGATCAATGCGTTGAATTATTAAAAGCGTATCCGGTCAATTATAAATCAATAAGTCAAATTCGCAGAATCATATCCAAAGAAGATCAAGATTTTTTCATAGATTGGAGCTTTAAATTACTTGAATTAGACGTTGTACACAAAATTGTTGCTGGTCTATTTCTTGAACAATCAAATATATGGGATTTACGAACTGAAAGTACTAAGGAGATAATTCAACAATTATCTGTCAATGATGATTGGAGAATACGTAGGACAGCAATAAATTTATTGGGTAAGTCACTTATTCATTCACAAGATAATTTTGAAGATTTAATTACAGAGTTCATTTGTTCAAACAATCCATTTAAACGAAGGGTGGCTGTATCAGTTGCAAAAGATATTTCATCCTTAAGTGATAAATATGACCCCCTTAAAAATAAAATGCTTGACTTAATAAATCCAATTTTATATGAACAAAATCAATATGTAATTACAGTGGCAAGTGATACATTTGCAAATGGATTTTTAAGGCATCATGGGGATCAGATTAACCTTTGGGTTAAATCCAAAGTAAAATTGATTGAAGATCATTATGCAAAAGCTATGTTACTCTCAATATATTCAACCCAATCAGTAGCTGAATATTTAGATGAAGCACTATCATTAATTGAGATTTTTTTAAAAGATAACAATGAAATCGTGAAATATGCAAGATCTGCCGCATTAAGACAGATAGCAAAATATGATTCAGTGAAGTTATCATCGTGGTTAGAAGCACATTTACACATAAAACAAGCAGTTGATCACTGGGCAGAATTAGAAATTGATGGATTATTAGGTATATAGGGCAATATTAAAATAAAT
>CAZRLL010000192.1:0-7117 GCA_964600735.1 uncultured archaeon | reverse complement strand
GATTAACCTGGCATCCCATGGAACTGAATGCGGCTTGGAATTTTTCAACTCTTGCCATGAATGCAGTGATGTTCAAATTTCACGGCACTACGGCTCATTCAGCTGCAGATCCCTATAATGGAAGGTCTGCTTTGGACAGCGTCGAACTAATGAACGTAGGCGTGAATTACTTAAGAGAACATATGATCCCTGACGGGAGAGTACATTATGTCATAACTTCTGGTGGTGAAGCTCCAAATGTTGTACCAGCATTTGCGGAGGTATATTATTTCATCCGTGCTCCCAAACGAAAACAAGTTGAGGAGCTATATCAACGAGTAGTCAAGGTGGCAAAAGGTGCTGCCATGATGACTGAAACTGAACTGGAGATTGATTTTCTTTCAGGAACATATAACACAGCCGAGAATTTAGTTGTCCGTGATGCAATTCAGAATAATATGAATGCAATTGGTCCGGTTCTGTGGACTGAAAAAGAATTGGAATTTGCCAAGGAAATGAGAAAAAGCTTACCTACAGATGCCTTTGAAGGTATGCTAAAAATGATACCAGATGATTTTAAAGAACAAGCCAAAGAATTATTCAAGAGACCATTATGTGATATAGTTCTACCAAATCTAGGTGCTGGTGATATCCTGCCCGGTTCTACAGATGTAGCTGATGTTTCATGGGTGTTGCCACTCGCAGAATTCTCCACTGCAACAGCAATTTTAGGAAGTCCCGGTCATTCTTGGCAAAATGTTGCCTGTGCTCGGATGAGTATCGGTCATAAGGGTATGATCATGGCCGCAAAAGTATTAGCCACTGCGGCATCAGATTTTATGATGAGTGGGGAGTTGGTATCGAAGGCAAAAACCGAGTTCGAGCAGGATCGGAAAGACGAGAAGTATAAATCTCCATTTCCTGAGAACCACGTTCCACCCTTCCACAGATTGAAAGAAGATATTCTTCAATACCACTAAAAACAATTAATTCGGAACAGTAACATTATCAATTACTATGATTTCATAAGAATTTTTTATATAATAGTGAAGCAATTAAATATTTTTAATTTGATTTCTAGATTATTTTCTAAATACCTATAATCATTTCTGATAAAATCAATTTATTGACTGATGCCATTTCCTCAAAAAATTCCTCAAAAAATTACGCCAATGCTAGCAACCTATATTCTTTCGGGTATAATGTTTCTTTGTGGTGTGTATTTAGTAATCACACCTGAAATAATCCTTTTTGGAATAACTGTTCATTCCGGATTTAATACGGCTGGATTCATTACAATAATGGCTATGATGATCCTCTTTCGCCAACCAACATTTTTTGTCGGGGCTACAATTGAATTAGCGTCATTAGGTTTTGCTGGTGTAGAAAAGGTGCAACAAACAATCGCCATTGGAGAAGAGGAAATTAAATCCGTCTCTAGTTCCACGTCAAAGAAAAATATTAATGGACAGGTAGCATTTGAGAATGTAAGCTTCGCATATAGCAATAATCAAATACTGAAAAATATCAGTTTTTCAGTTGAACCAGACAATGTAGTAGCCATTGTTGGGATCCCTGGATCTGGTAAAACAACCCTTATGAAATTACTTACAAGGTTTTATGAAGTAGAAGAAGGAAGCATAAGGATTGATGGTATTGAAATCAGGAAATTTCCCCTCGATGATTTGCGTAAAGCAATTGGTGTAGTTGAACAAGACATTCATTTATTCAGCACAACAATCAGAGAAAATATTGCTTATGGATTGGATTATGATGTACCTTTTGAAGAAATTGAAAGAGTAGCAAGACTGGCAAGAGTTGATGAATTCGTTAATGAATTACCAGATGGATTTGAAACAATAACCGGGGAAAGAGGAGCAAAACTCTCTGGTGGTCAAAGGCAGAGAATCGCTATCGCAAGGGCAATGCTGTCAGATCCAAAAATCTTGATATTAGATGATGCAACTTCTGCAATTGATGGAAAAACCGAAAATGAAATCGTTTCTGCATTAAATGAACTAATGAAGGGAAGAACAAGTTTTCTTATTACTAATCGATTGAATATGATGAGAAATGCAGATAGAATTGTTGTGATTGACAATGGAACTATCATAGCAGAAGGAAGACATTCTGAATTAATCGGGTCCAACCAAATTTATACTCGAATTTTTAGTCCTTATATCAAATCAAATGAGAATTTTCAGGAAGAGACTTTAGGGGAATTAGACACATGAGTATGATATTTAGTAATCTTGAGAGAGATTATGATAGAAAATATTCAGATTGGGAACTACTTAAGCGATATAGCAGATATTTAAAAGAGCAAAAAACACATCTATACTACACCTTAATCGCCATATTTGCAGGTACTGGTCTTACATTATTATTGCCTTTTGTCCTTCAAAGGGCAGTAGACGATTTGTTAAATGATCGATCCGATGAGGTTATAAAGTATGCCTTTGCATTTTTAGGATTATACATAGCCGTATGGATAGCAGATTTTATTCGAAATTATGAAAATACAAAATTTACTACTAAAAGTACAAGATCCATCCGAAATGACTTGTTTGTCCAAGTTCAAGATCATGACATGACCTTCTTTGATCACAACAATACTGGATCCATAATGAGTCGCATTAATGATGATGTTCAGATATTAGGTGATTTCGTTAAAATGACAAGTGATTTCTTGGTTAATGTTGCCATTGCAATAGGAACTGCGATTATCCTTCTGACCTTAGACTTACGACTTACTTTACTAGCTATGTCTGTTATCCCATTTTTATTTCTTATAGCGATAACCTTTAGAAAAATTGCCCGTAAACTTTCTAGAGAATGGAGAGTTACAATTTCAGAGCTTAATGAATCGTTTTTAGAAAATATATCTGGTATAAGTGTTGCCAGGTCTTTTGGTAGAGAAGAAACTGCAAGAAATAATTTTGATGAATTAAATCGGAAAAATTATCGAGTAAATGTAAAAAGATCGATATTTTTCTCCAGTATTTTTCCATTTGTATTCGCCTGTTCTAATATTGGCCTGTTTCTAATATTGTTCAATGGGGGAATTCAATCAGTGAAAACTGGTCAACCCACTCCTGGTGAATTGATCATGTATGTGGTGATGCTACAGAGGTTTTACTTTCCTATTGTTCTTATGACAACTTACTGGCAACAAGTTCAAGCTGGATTTGCAGCAGCAGAAAGAATATTCTCCCTTCAAGATGTCGAAACAAAAGTAAAGGACTCCGGAAAAATTCAAGCAGATGAACTTCAAGGAAAAATTGAATTTAGAAATTTAAATTTTTCATATAATGATAAAAATCCTGTATTTCAGGGATTTAATCTCCATATACCTGCTGGTCAAACTATCGCAATTGTCGGTCACACCGGTGCGGGAAAGAGTTCTCTAATTTCATTACTTGCTAGATTTTACGAATTTCAGGAGGGTGAGATTCTGATCGATGAAGTTAGTATCAAGGATTACAAACTCGCGAGTTATAGATCTGGACTTGGACTGGTTCTACAAGAACCTTTATTATTTTCTGGCAGTATTCGAAAT
The DNA here is from genome assembly GCA_964600735.1 of uncultured archaeon. Lineage (GTDB taxonomy): Archaea > Asgardarchaeota > Heimdallarchaeia > Heimdallarchaeales > Kariarchaeaceae > LC-2. The sequence continues at coordinate 3,579 of CAZRLL010000192.1, read as the reverse complement.
AATATTGCTTATGGTAATGCGAATGCATCTGAGGAGGAGGTATTATTGGCAGCAAAAGCTGCAAATGCTTGGGAATTTATCAAAAATACGTCTGAAGGGATGGATACAAACATACTGGAACGTGGAAAAAAGATCTCTCAGGGGCAAAAGCAACTAATATCTATTGCTAGAGCGTTTTTAGTTAATCCGCGTATTTTACTGCTTGATGAGGCAACAGCGTCCATCGATGCCTATTCAGAGGCTCTGATTCAGGAAGCAATATACGGATTACTAAAAGATCGTACATCGATTATCATTGCACATCGTTTGACAACTGTAAAAAAAGCTGATCTAATTATTGTTTTGGATAAAGGAGAGATTGTGGAAGAAGGCACTCATGAAGAGTTACTTGAGCTCAAAGGACATTACTCAGACCTATATCAAAAGTATTTCGCATTTCAAGAAGTTGAGATAAATTAGAGCCGATAACGTAAGAAACTATTTTTTTACTCCACCTATTAATATCAAATTGGAATAAATTGTCTTTAAATCATACTAAACGATAATTTATGAAAAATACTATGAAACATTGATATGAGGGATCAAAAACGGTTCAACTTTTTATAATTACAGCAATCATTGGTGTTGCTTTTTTTGCTTTTTCATCTATTATATCAAAGTATATTTTACGATCTCCGGAGATTGGTGGTCCTTATTCATTCTTATTTAATCAAATGTGGATTGGATTGCTTTTGTTTCTGCTCATTTCTGCATATGAAATTTCAACTGGATTTGACTTGAGTGAATTATGGAATAAAGATATCATGTATTTAATCCTCTTAAATGCAATTTTCACTTTTTTGGGATACTTGTGTCTTTTAATTGGTTTTGAAAAAGGGAATGCATCGGTAGGAGGCATAGTACTATCTTCGAGAGTTTTTGCTTCAATCCCCATTGGATATTTCTTAATCGGTGAGCATTACCCGATTTTTACATATCTTTTCATAATTGTGACCCTCTCTGGATCAGTCCTAACCAGTTGGGAAGCTGGGATGAGCTTCAGAGCGGTAGTAAGTCTGCAAGCACCGGGAATTCGTTATTTTTTAGCCACCGCTTTTTTTTGGGGGATGGCCAACGTATTTATTAGAAAATTAGATAATGAGCTACCAACTTATATTTTTTTGACTGTTAGACAGATAATTATGTTAATACTTGCCTTAAGTTTCTACAAGGTGGGTAAAACTAGTTTTGACAAGACATCGTCTACATTAAACTTAAAATTGATAAGAAAAATTTTATTTTATGTAATCCTATTGACAATTGCTCAGGGGTTGTATGTATATTCTCTTGGAGAAGATTTAACAATTTCTGAGGGAATTGGTGTAGCAGAAGGAACGTTTACTCTTATATTTTCCTTATTTATTGCAAAATTTGTTAGTAATAAGATATTAAATGAACCTTTAGACAAAATTACGCTATTTGTAAGATTAATTGGTATGATACTAGCCGCAATAGGGACACTTGGTGTGATAATTTCTGCTCAGTAAAGAAATTAACTGGTTGAATTTTCCAAATTCTTTATGACAGCTCTTTGATCCTTTAATTTGTCTCCATATAGCGAATAGTATTGTTTTACTGCATATATTCCAAAGATGAAGGCGATAATTGGTAAGATTATCATCTGGATCTTAATACCCATTTGGGCTGTTTGGGTCTGAGTTTCCATGTCTTCATCAAATCCAGTCAATTCCGAAGTTATCCACAAACTGAGTGCCTGCATGAATATTGCGATCCTTATGAAAAACCCGTTAAAACCAAAAAATATGCCCTCTCTTCTCTTACCAGTCTTAATAAAATCTTCATCTATCACATCTGATAAGAGCAAATCGACTACCATTAATAATCCAGCCAATCCAAATCCAGCCATGCCTAGAAAAACAAGGAAAAGCGTAGGATCATTAACAAACCACAATGGGAATAGAGTAATTGCAAATAAAAATGCAGATAATAAAAATGTGAATCGGGGATCTTTCTTTGTGGTGATCCAAACCCAGAAGAAGAGAGTAATAAAAGTTACACCGATTGCTGCTGCGTAAGCATTGGTTTCAAATTCCTCTGAAACATCAAGTACAAATTTTCGATAAAAAGGAAGCATTGAAAGGACTTGTCCGTAAGCAAAGTATGTTATCAAGTTCGCAAATAAGAAAGTTTGATAGGTACGATTGGTTCGTACAAGATCAATTCCTTCTCGTAGAGAGTATTTATCTTCCTCAGTTAACAGCTCTTTACTGGATTCCTTACAACCAAAAAAAGCCAGACCAAGATTTATGAAACATATAAACGCGAGTAACCACCCAAATTGAGCGTAAGAGTCAATATCACCATCATCAACAAAGAATGGTGGAATAACCAAAGCTAGTACTAAGGCAAATAATGAAAATACTTGTCTAAGTCCAGAAACAAAATTTCTTTCTTTAGGTGTAGTGTAGATTTCCGGAAATAGTGCAGCCCATGCCAATATCACAACTGTATACCCAGTATCAAAGATAATGAGTACTACAACCAACCAGATAAATAATTCAATATCCTTTCCTAGATATGATTTGGGAGGATTCCAAATTAATCCAAAACTAATAACAAGTGGAATCCAGAACATTATCATCCAAGGAAGCCTTCTACCCCATCTGGTTACATTTCTATCCATAATCCAACCAGCTAGAGGGTCATTAATTGAATTCCAAACTGCAAATATCATTAATGCCAAAGCGTAATACCCGGGGTCTAATTTCATCTCAGTAATATAAAAAAATTCAGCTTTACTTTGAAAGTATTGAAGAAGTAATGCGGCTGAAAAACTAGCTGAAGCAAAGGATAACTTGCTAGAAAACGATCGTACCAACTGCTATCTTATTTTATCTTGAAGTTGGTCTTTTATATATATTTCTGACTATCGAATAAAATATTTTATAATAATTGATACCCACACATATTTGGATTTTGGGAACTAATAAATCAGTCTATGCTTTTGTACCACATTCTGAACAGAAGGTTGATTCTGGCAACAAACCGGCACCACAAGCATTGCAAAATCTAGCTTTTGGTCTTTGATTATATTGTTGCTTTTTTGTTTGTATCGGAGAAATATTCTGTTGAGGTGTGACTTGCCTTGGGGGAGGACTTGACGGATATCTAGATTTTGATTTTGATTTATTCTTATAGATTAATGCTGCAATAATTATGATTATTATTATAACTAAATAATTACCACCACTAATAATTGAGAAAAATATTACGAAAATGATTAATCCAATGATACTAGACATTGGAGAGCGTCCATATCCATAATAGCCTCTTCGACGACCAAAACCATAGTATGGACGATGGTGATGATGTCGATGAGAAGTCATTATTCTCCTATTAAAATTAGGTGAGCCCCCAAACGAACCCATTCTTGCTCCTCCACCACGAAAACCTCCACCGCGCTGCATTCTATTTATCTCCTTTATTCGATCCAAATATTCCCTTAAACCAGGATACTATACCCTGCGGTTGATCTTGCATGGCTAATCCTTCTAGGACATCCATGATCGTTACAACTCC
>CAZRLL010000191.1:0-7143 GCA_964600735.1 uncultured archaeon | reverse complement strand
TGTGAAATTAAGACCGCATCCATTTCAGAATATAATGTAATGTCATCATAATACTCAGAATCCAATGTTACGGGATTTCCTTGCGGATCCAACATTGTTGATTGGTTGAATCCTACCGCGTCAATATTTATATCTAAGAACTCCCAATAATTGACCATTGCACCTGTGTATGAATCATACATCAACTCTATCTCACCATAGGCATTCACTGTATAAGTGTTATTCACTATTACTGTATTCGGATCACCGGGGTCTCCAAAAGGCACCTCAAACCAGCCTGTATAAGTCGTTTGATAAATTCCCCGGATAGTCTCAATTTCAGTGTAATAATCAAACCCGTTGACATTAATCCATTGATAATCAAATGTCGATGCACTGCTGACAAATTGCACTACATTTTGGTAAGCATACTGACATAAAGGTTCACAATCTCCATCTTCGTCCCATTCAATAATCATGGAAGGATCTAATTCTGGATAAATTTCATAGCCAGGGTCATCCGTCATCGAATTAAAATAATCGACTTCGTAGAAATACCAAGTAAATGTTGGGTCTATCCAAGTCATATTGTACCATTGCCCACCTGTGCCTCCATCAAATCTATTATCATGTCCGGATCCTGACATATCATCTTGTAGATACATTATTTCAATAAAATATGAATGATTTTGTTCATACCGGTAAACTTGTAAATCTAACCAACCACTTGAATTAGATTTCGTTTCCCTATAACGATCATCAGCATGAAGTAATGTGCCTGTTTGGTCAGTTACTAATACCAGGTTACTCAAAACGAATTCATTGTAACCTGTCAGATCATAGCCAATAGTATCACCATCAAGGAACTTATTTATTCCAGAAGAAGTGGGCCTTGTATTTCCATAAAAACTCGAAGCATTAGTCATGATGGAGTGGGAGCTCATAACGTCGTTGAAATTCAGGAATATCTCACTTGAAACATCATATTGGGGTGGAGGTGCTTGATCTAAAGCAAGCAGTGGAGGTCCTTGGGGGCCAGCATCAATCCAGATTGAATAATTTGCTAATATCATTTCAGCCCAATAATATTCATAATTGTAAATTTCCAGAAGTAATCCGCTACTCGTTTCGAAAACAAAGTCCATATCTTGGTAATAATCAATCATTAATGACCCAGACATATTAACATTCTTACTGTCAAGATTAAAAGGGACGTCCCTAGAATATGACAGATTGTAAACACTCTTTGAAAATGAAGTCGAGACGAATGTTACGGGGACAAAATTCAAGGGAGCACCATTTATTGTGTAATTCTCAAATCCGTAACTAACATATCTGTAGTTAAGAGGTATCGGTTCATCAGGAGGAGGACCACCTGGACCACCTTCATCGCCAAAGCGAGGCATAATTTCCCTGTAAATCATGTCCATATCCATCTCATCGAAAATTGCAGTGAATGTTGAATTTGACCAGACGTCCATCTGATCTCGATCTTTTTCCCATAGATATTCTAAGGACTCGTTAAATCCCGTATCATTTCTCCATTCGAATGAATTAGAAGGCCCCCAATCACCCATGCTTCTATTCTGATATTGATATGCACCAGATTGCCACTGAAGGGTTTCATTAGTCACGATAGTCGTGTCCGCTCCCCAAGGATTAACATCTCTGGCAAAGAACGCTTCAGTACTACCCTCTAGGTCGCCATAACCTTCTCTTATCTCTTCATCATAATGTAGCCAGTTATATGGGAAAGTGTTATTCCATACGGTACCATTCTGTTCCATATTAAAGTTAGAACTTACGTTAGTTGCATACGTAAATGTATCTCCAGCCAGTATGGTCGTATTCGGCGCATCTAAGCCAATGTTTTGCGATACCGGCGTTAGTATCATTGACCCGATTAGAATCAACACAATGGAAAGCATTATGCCTCCTGATCTCTTATGTATCATTATTAATATACCTCGAATAATTATCTATACATAATAAAGATTCATTTTTTAAGTATTCTCAATTATTTCTAGCTATAACAGAAATTGTTAAGCAAATATAGATAAGAAAAATGTATAATCAATCAGAGCTGCTTTAGTTGATATTGTGGAGAGAATTACTTTTAAGAAAACGATCAAAATTATGGGCGGATTTTATTATTTGAATGATTATAAAATTTATCCAATATCAAGAATATTAGCCCAAGATCCGAATTTTTGATCTTATCCGCATTCATGTCTCAACTCGATATGAATGAACTTGCAGGGGCGTTTGAAAAAACAGGTTATTGCAATTTGAAATACGATAATTAGTATTTACTATTTATTATAAACAAAGCATATATAAAATAATATCATTATAATTAGGAATAAAATTATTAAATAGAAATAAATCTAGTAATAAGTAGTTACTAGCCGTTGAATTTTTGCTAACATTCAGAAAAAATCGTTTAGAAGGTTAAATTACCTTTATTTATGCTTAGCGCGTATATACAGATAAGTGATTCGCCTAGCCAATCATCTTTCCTGTCCGATTATTCGACCTGCAACACCGGAGGATGCTGAATCAATTGCTAGATTACAAATCACCAGTGGGAGCGAAAAAATATCCGGTGTATTCCGTGATAATGTAGAGGGAGCATTTAGGGTCCTGAGTGACCAATTTTCCATGCACTACAACGGAGTCTATGTACTCACTGAAGGAGAAGAAATCATTGGAGCAATGAAGCTCCACCTCCCTGGGAAGAAAGTGGGTAAAACAATCTCTCTTCGATCACTTGTCCGAATATTAGGAATCAGAAAGGGGATCCGGGCCACGTTACTACTATCCCACTGGGATGAATATCGATTATCTCCTGGAGAAGCTTATCTTGAGTTTATGTACGTGGATTCTACTTGGCAGGGTTATGGCGGAGGAAAATTACTCGTCAGAAAGGCTAAATCACTAGCTGAAGAATCAGGTGCAAAATTTATCTCTTTATTTGTGGCCCATCAAAACTATAAAGCTAGGGGACTATATGAGGGTGCAGAATTTGTCCCTAGAAGAAGAATGTACTCTGGATTGGCTAAATTGATGGGTGCCACCTATCGTTGGAGGAAATACACTTATAGCCTAATTGATGGACCAATAACGGTTAAGGAATATGTACAGGAAAAAATTTCTACTGTAAAGCAAGTTTGGAAAAGAAAACGTCTTGAGGTTATTGCTGCCACCCGTTTGACAATTGTACTTTCGATTGTTCCATTCGTGGCAGGTTTATATGCTTACTTCCGTGGCATTCCGATGGCTGCGCTCGGTTGGGGAATTGTCCTAAGTTTCCATCTACTCGGAGCTAAAATGTATAGAAATGGTTCGAGAATTGGAAAAATAGGTATCGCGGCAGCACTGATCCCAGAAGGGATAAATATATTATTGCGGTCAATCCAGACGGACTCCTGGTTTGACCGCGGGTGGCTATTTCCCTTAAGTTTAATAGATATGTGGATAGTTTATGTAACGCTTACCTCTTCATACACGAGTGATACTAGCATTGATGATTCAAAGACCGTAGTAGGTGTTTAGTTATGATTTTGGAATTTAGATTCTATAAAATTTTATTATAATTCTATAAACTTAGTTATCCAGTTAAAAACATGTATTCATAGCGTTTTACGTGTATTGGAAAAGATGTACATCTTTTATTGAGTTTTAATTAGCAGAAGCCCAAAGAATTTCTCCATTGCCTGCGTCGATTGCAATTTCATATAAATTTCCTTCAAATTCAACGACTACTTTCCAGACTAAATTGCCATTCTCGTTTTCCAGTTCACTTGATTTAATGGTACCACCAGTTGTATATTCAAGTGCTTTTGATTCTGCATCTTCTTTTGTAATTTTAGTTAGATTTTCTAAATTGTTTTCATCATCTTCGCCAATTTTTACACTTCCATCATAATTGGGATATTGATGATCACCATCATGTTCACCTTCTTCCTCTGGCATTACCGTAAATGGAAGGGGATTGATACCACTGCTTTGTAATAGCGACATACTTAACAGAGTCACTGCTAACGATGTGATTAAGAGAATAATAATTTTCCTTTTCATTAGAAATGTATTCTCATAGAATATAAAAAACTTCATGGTACAATGCTCAAATCCTCTAGTACAACATTCGAATTTTCTAGTACAACCATTAAATCATAGCGCACTCAAATGAAAAATGCTATCAACTTCATCTAAAAACTTATCCCATTTAGTGGGGTATATCTTTTTTCCAAGGTTTTTGATTAGCAATGGGTCAACTTTAAAGGTCAGTAATACTGTTCTGCCTTTCCGTATTGGCTTTAAAATCCCATCTTCAATAAGACGTTTAATATACCAGTGAAAGGAAGATGTGGGCATTTGTAACAAGGCAGATAAATCTTTTAATGAGAGGGACTGAGTATTTGGATACTGGGCTAGACTCATTATTATCAAACGTGGTATTTTCTTCCTCAAATTAGTTATTACTGATTTGATTTCATTAACATTCTCTTCCCACGATTTACTAAAAAATAACTTTAGTTTTCGATGACGGATACTGATAATTTTATCTTCCAGTTCCATTTTATTGATATGATAACTAATTACACCGATTTGCTTTTGCATTCGATCCATAATACCACGAAAATGAATACCTGGCTCATTTACAATAAGATTGTAAATTTCCTCACCGGTATCCAATAATCATTCCTCTTCAATTATTTTATTTAACACCTGTTCTTCAAATTTTATTGGAACCTTCTGAGGAAAGACGAGCACAAACAGGATCAAAATGACCATGATAAAGCCGAATAATGTTGCTAAAAAATTTGGTAATTCTGATTCCCAATCCTTTGGAAAGAGGACATCCATCTTTCTCACAACTATCTGGATTGCTGCTGCTAAAAATCCAAGACTAAATAAGGCATAGTCTCTTTTACGGTATCGTTTAAACAAATTAAAGAAAATAAGCGAGATAATGATAAGGATAACTCCAGTGATGAATAATAGTATGTCTTCTAAATCTGTTAATTCGATTGCCAAAGATGATCAAGTACCGATATCTATTTCGTTTTATTAATAATGTGGTACTATGCTTGAATTCGTGTTATAGGAAAATTTTCTCGTCGAACGGAATAAGGTAAATTAATGAATGATAATTAAGCAAAGATTCTGAAATTTCTTTAATTTTAGTTAACTGTTTGTAATTTACCTGAATTTGTGTCATAGATTGGAATCATGTTTGTCTCATCCAAATTTAATGATAATAAGCGATCTTCACGGTTATGATCCTTTAATCCTCTTTCATCTAGTATAATCCTTCTCCAGTCTTTATTCCAGGGATTATCTTCAGAATCAAGTAGGTTCAAAGTATCACTTGATTTATCTAATTTCTCCAGCAACTTATAATACATCATTTTCGCACCGTAGACATCCTCTATTCGCGAAATGTCCCCAGATCCCATAGCTACAAATGATACAGGTGTACTATTTTTAACAAACTCTAAACAGTAATCAACTACAGCAGTCAAGTTTCTGAAAGCCCCAACAATAATCACTTTGGATCCTATTGCATTAATAATGCCTCTGGTTCCATTTGCTGTGCGAATAACCACATTCTTATTTTCCACCATCGCCCCGTTATTATGGAAAAACGCTGGACTATTATCAAAATCCAATAAAGGATGCCTTCTACCTGCTTCTTCCCCTATTTTTATGTAATTGTAAAAGGATAAAGCTTGCTCTATAGTTTCAACAGGTGTGACAATTGCCCCGGCTTCCATTAGGACTAACATGGTGTTTGAAGCCCGGAAATTATCAATTATAATGGTTATTCCCCGGTTTCTACCGGCCGCAATTGCTCCCTCTCCAAATTGCCTCACGGTAATAGGAAATTTATCATTTTTTAACAGAATTGTGGGGTTAGCCACAGTAATCGAATATTGATTCAATTTATGAAAAGTTGATTGGTGTCAACAGGATAAAAGTTTAATTAAAATCGTTAATTCACCGGTACAATGGCTAAATGCGATATAGTTATCAATATCTTATTTGGTTTGATTTTTTCCTATTCAAAGTAATTTAAGAAGTTACCAAACTTTATTTTTATAATATACGAAATTGTGTGTAAATTAAGAGTTTCTTGAAATTGTTTTTGGATGCAAACTAAGAATTTCTTGATTCTCTGTTAGCCCCAGTAGCTTAGAGGTATAGCGTTACCTTGGTAAAATCGAGCCAGAGTTCGATTCTGATCGGAGGTAAAGGTCCCGAGTTCAATTCCCGGCTGGGGCTCCATTTTTATTCAAAGTTTGATCAAAATTGAATATAATTAAAATGATAATTGAACGTGTAATCAAACAGTATCTGGATTATCTATACGAGTATAGAATTTCAAGTGTTATCTGTTCAATAAATAGGTCCAATGTTGTTTTTTCCAGGGAAAGAATCTTCCTACATTCCTTTTGTATGCCTTATATTCTTCAAACACGTCGTTTAATTTTAACTCTTCTGGAATTGACCCAAGTATGAAATATCCCCCAGCTCCCAAAACCCAAGATAAAGATGCTTCACTAATCTCTACAAATAATGTTGAGATAAAAACGAATAGCCCTCCAGTATAAACAGGATGCCTACTTAATCGATAAATTCCTCCAATATTTAAAGGACCATCTTCTGGTTTTAATCCTATAAATCCAAAAAGATCCCATGCTAAAATCCCAATTAGTAATATTATCAATCCGGAGATAAAAAACAATAGAAATAGAATGAATCGCAATCCGCTTATGGAAAAACCATCTGTATAGGTAGAACTAAGTGATGGATTGTAAATTGATATGGGAATAAAGGTTAGAATACTAATTATTACATATAGTATACGATATGGCTGGGGATTTAATCGAATCTTAGATTTCAGATAAGTTGATGCTAATATTGAATGAATTATGCCAAATATGGCCCACAATAAAAGATAAAAGAGCAAATCATTCCAGTTGGTCATACTTTTGGTATTCCTAAACTACTTATTTATAAATTTCACCCTTTATCCTTGATTTGATAATGTCACGATTTATTTCTTAAAGGGCATTAATAATCTAAATAAAAAATTAAAAATAAAAACAAGAAAAAAACGAATCTCCGTAATTTGTTATTGTTAACTTAAAAATACTT
>CAZRLL010000190.1:0-7365 GCA_964600735.1 uncultured archaeon | reverse complement strand
ATCGTAAGTTTAATTGTAATCCTCATGAACACGTTTCCTTGAGATTAAATTATTTTTATTATCACTTCTTCCCTAATAAAGCTTGATAATTAATCAAGTTGAAACCAATCACAGATAAATTCAAATCGTAAATTATACTTAAATCTGAATTTTAATATTTGAATTGAATAAAACTTGATTTTAAAGCACGGCTTCTTGATTTTGCGGAAAGAATCGCCATAATAATAAAGATATGATTCCAAAAAAATCAAGAATTATTGTTGGTAGTGATTCAAGGCTGTATCCCCTTCCATCTGATGGTATGAATGTAATCGAAACAATTGCATCCCATAATATTGCGAGAAATATACTGACAATTCCTGTCCATTTTAATTTAATATTATTAGTTATCCAATATTTCGTATAAAAAGCATATCCTGCGAACAGTGGAGGTACCATAAGATAGATTTCATATCCATCTTTAATAGAAAATATAATAAAGTTGTAAATTATTACAAATAAGATCATGGTCAAAGGTAAAGTGCCATTGTGATGTCTTTTAATAATAGGATCTAGAATTAATTGAATTGAACTTTGTTCTTCCTCTTCTTCCTCAATTATGGCTTCCTCATCATTTAATTTAGCATCAACAGAGTCATCAGAAACCATATGAAATATCACCGGTGGTAAATTATTTCTATTTGGGAGTAGAAATCATTCGGTCTGGTTGATCATAACTGTGACCAGTCACAGGACGCGGAATATAACATTCATCGATTCTTTTGACATAATCTGGATTTAATCTAATTTCCATCGCAGAAATGGCTTCCTCAAGATGCTGAATCTTTGAAACTCCAATAATGGGAGAGGTTATTCCTGGTTGGACTAGGATCCATGCGAGCGCGATTTGAGCAGGTGAAACAGACTCCTCAGAAGCTATTTCTTTAACAGTATCAGCTATCTCAAAATCATTGTCCTTGAAGTATCTTTGTTTTAAATATAAATCGGATTTATATCTAACGCTGTCTGGTTCCTTATCTTTACTGTATTTTCCAGATAAGAATCCACGAGCTAGAGGACTCCACGGAATTATTCCCATTCCTTGATCGATGCAAAATGGAATCACTTCTCTTTCTTCCTCTCTGTACATCGCATTATAATGATTCTGCATTGTAGCAAATTTTTCTATCCCTAATTTCTCGGCAGTGAATTGTGCTTTAGCTAGTTCCCAGGCATACATAGAGGATGCACCAATATGATGAACTAATCCCTGATCAATTAAGTGATTCAAAGATCGCATGACAAATTCGATATCAGTATTATAATCCCATCTATGTATTTGATAGAGATCAACAAAATCTATTTGTAGTCTAGAAAGACTAGCTTTTATTTGTCGCATCATATGATACCTGTTCAATCCCTTGTCATTAACCCCTTCTCCCATGGTAAATCTAATTTTGGTTGCAATTACAACATCATCTCGATGGTCTTTAAGTAATTCACCGGTAATTTCTTCTGATCTTCCTCTTGAATAAACATTTGCAGTATCATAAAAATTAATTCCAGCATCAATTGCCATGTCAATAAATGGTCTGGCCTCATCTAGTTCCAGGTGCCATGTTTGTGAATTTCCAAAGGACATCATGCCCAAACACAATCTGGAAACACTAATACCAGTCTTTCCCAAATTTGCATATTTCATTTAATTATTAAATCAAACGAATTGTAAAAATAATATGGTTTGCTTCTCGAATTTCTATCAAAAATATTTAACAATCTCTCGTTCTGTAAATTTAATCTGAAAGTGAATTTAATGTGATACTATTTGCTGGGAATATTAGGAAAAATATCTAAAATAAATTCCATTTTATCTCATGGAAATCTATGATTAAAAAAGAGGATAAGTTAAGGCCAGTCTAATGTTTGATGAAATAGTTTCCCGCTGGAAGCGTGCAAATCCCCTTACATGTCATAGTTTAGGCATTCATGATTATGATGGTCAATTACCAGATTATTCGGAAAGTTTTATTTCAAAAAGGATCACGGAAATTAAAGCAGATATTGAATCATTAATTACACAAAAAAAACCATCGGGAAAACTGGTTAAATTCGATCATGGGTTAATTCTTTCAGCACTTAAACGAGAGCTATTCGAATTAGATGAGAGAAAGGAATTTAAAGACAATCCGTTAATATGGATTAGACCATTCACCTTGGCAGAGACAAGTTATACTGCAAGAAATTTTGCTTCATTGGATGATCGTATAAGAATCTTAATAGAATTTGAAAAAGGAATCCCGAAATTTCTTCAACAAGCTTTTGAAGTCCTAAATCCCTCTATACCTCTAGCGAAGATTGAAATGGGAATTGGATTCTTATCAGGAATAATAAGTTTTTATAAGGATAAGCTTATTGGATTCATCACAGAGACTGATTCAGAGAAATTGATAGATGATTGGTCAATTGCCAATATTGAAGCTGTGGAAGCTATGGAAAATTTTCATATGGAATTGAAAAATAAATATCAAGTTAATGCACATGATGACTTTGCCTTAGGCGAAGAAAAATTTCTTAAGTTATTAGAAAAAACTGAAGGTGTTATAATTGATTTAGATCAATTATTAATAATAGGAGAGGACGATTTGGAAAAAAATTATCAAGCCTTAATTGAAATTGGAAAAAACCTACCTGATGGTGACCTATCCTCATATCTTGAGGAAATTAGAAATGATGTCCCTGAACCAGATAAATTGGTTTCAGAGGCTGAAAGCACCTTAGATCGGACCAAACAATTTTTAATCGATAGCTCAATTGTCAGTATGCCAACAGATGAACAGACCACGGTTATTGCTACACCAGAATATGCTAGAAATTTTGCATTTGCCGCAATGAACACTCCAGGTCCATTTGAAGTCCCAGAAGCATCAGAATCTTATTATTGGATCACTCCACCAGATTTAACTTGGCCAGAAAATAAGATTAAACAATTTATGTCCTTTTTCAACAAATCATTTCTTGAAATAGTGACAATCCATGAGGTATGGCCAGGACATTATTTGCAATTATTATATAATAGACAGTCCAAATCTGAAATATCGAAGATGTTTGCCAGATCAATTACAATGATAGAGGGCTGGAGTCATTACTGTGAGCAAATGGTTTATGATGAAGGTTATGCTCCTTTTGATAGAGTAAAATTACATGTAGGTCAATTATTCGGGGCATTGATTAGGAATGTACGTTATATTTCTGCTATAAAGATGCATTGCAGGGGAATGACTATTGAAGAATCAAAAAAATTATTCATGGAAAAAGCATTTTTACCTGAACCTAACGCCGATATAGAAGCTAATAGAGGAACTGTAAATCCAATGTACCTTAATTATACACTGGGAAAATTATTAATTTTAAAACTAAGAGAGGATTATCAAAAAGAAAAAGGAGAACTTTATTCATTAAGAAAATTCCACGATGAAATTCTTAGTTATGCTAGTCCACCCATCACGGTTCTCAGAGAGATTTTACTTGAACATCCAGGTTCAATGCAAGATATATTATAAAATTATCAAATTTGGAAGAATTAGTTTGGTATTAACAATATTATAAATTTATATCTATGTTAAATGAATAACTAGTTTATGTTCAAAACTACGTATTTACATTCCAAAACTTAGAATTTCGAAATATATTGATCGATATTATTTTAAGTAATTAGCTCATGGAAATCTTGACAGGTTAATTAATACAAGTTGGTGTAGACCATTTTATACGATGAAGCAAAGGAGCATTACGAGAATGGAGAGTTTGAAGAAGCTCTAAGCCTAATCGAACGAAGTGTCATATCAAATAGAAGAAGTGCTCTGAAGGCAAGAAAACCAGAGCAAAAGACTGAGGTGAACAATCAGTTAGCCAATATTCGAATACTTCAGGGTAAAATTTATCTGGCAACGGATAATATAGAAGAAGCAATTAATGCGTATAACAATGCAAAAAGTAGTCTTGTCGGGAATGATAAATCAACAATAGAGATAAAAGGGAATTTAGATCTACATTTCAGTAAAATTGCTCAAATGAATAAGGAGCGTCAAGAAGTAATCAACTATTTAAATTCAGGTATTGATAATTATGTTACCTCAGAGCGATATAGGAAGGCAATAAACTTATTATTCTATTTGATTGAATATATTATCTCCAACGGATTATCAGCCGATGTATCGAATCTACTAGATGAAATTGAAAATATTAACAAAAGAAAGATTAATAATAAAAAAAATCGACAAATAATCTCCGCAGAATTACACTCATTGCGAGCTAAGATCCTAAAAACGACTAATTTAAAAGAGGCTGAAGCTGAATTAAAAAAGGCTAACAGGCTCTTTGATAAGTTAAAATATTTTAATAAAAAAATTCTCACATTGATTGAATTATCCCAGATCGAAAGAAACAAATCATTAGAAAAAGCCGAACTACTTATTGCTAATGCCATTGAACTCGCTCGTAATGAAAATTGTGATTTTGAACTTGGTCTCGCCTTGTTAAATTTGAGCATGATAAAAAGAATGATGAATAATAAAGCGGAATTAGAAGGAATTGAGAGTGAAGCATTCACTTTTTTAGCAGCTCCAGCAGATAAACAAACGGCTGCTGAAAACTTCATTGAATTGGCAAGAATAATCCTGCTTACATCACCGGACAGGAATGATTTTGATATAGCCATTAATTGCACCAATGTTGCGAATTCTTTACTAGGAGAACTTCAGTTAAGTTATGGTAAAGCAATACCGATTTTTATTCAGGCATTGATAAAAATTGCAGAGGGTAATGTTGAAGAAGGGAAATCTACAATTACTTTGACCACTATCAAAGCAAAACGACAGCGGAAGAACGAGGATGTAAACATATTAAACACGAATATTCAAAATGTTTTTGAATTATTGTTAGACGACGTTGATGGTGAAAATTTTAACGAAAAAATAAAATCATTTGCTTCAAAATTATCCGAGTTAGAAAATGCTTCACTTTATCAACTAATCGGTATTGCAAAGGTGTCCGAAAATATACATAAAGGAAGAGAATTATTAGTTATTGCATTAAACTTGTATGATAGGTTTGTAAGTGAAAGTCCAGATTATCAAGTATTTCTAGATGTCATAAAGGAAAGAATTCAAAAATTAGTTGGTTAAAATAATAAACCATGGAAAAAATCTAGGATAAATTTGTAATGATTGAATTTTTGTTACATTTTCAATTTTAATCTTGGATTTCTTGTACTTAACTTAATATTGATAAATCCGGTTTAATTAACCCTAAGTTCGATTTTTATCAATATCATAAACCGAATTATCGCTCGAATCCTTAATTTCTAATTTTATATTCCCCTAATCATGGGAAGTTTTATAAATTTAAATTAGTCGCAATAAAATGACGAAACAGGTCATAAGGTGATATAATGAGCGATAATCTTGAAATACTACTAAGAGAAAGAGTAAAGGAATTAAATTGTCTTCATATGATCTCAAAAATAGCTGAAACTCACAAAAACTCGGATTTAAACATAATATTCAATGAAATTGTCAACGTATTACCTCAATCTTGGCAATATCCCAAAATCGCGGGTGCTAAAATTCAGTATGGCGATTATTATTGTTCAACAAAAAGATATAAACCATCAAAATGGAGACAAAGGGCAGAAATTACTGCTGTAAAAAATACAGGATATGTTGAAGTATCTTACTCAGCTAAACGAAAATTTGAATATGAAGGTCCTTTCTTAAAGGAGGAAAGAGATCTTATCAATACAATTGTTCAAAAAATAGGCCATATTATTCGAAACAAAGAAAGTGAGATCTTATTAAAAGAAAATGAACAAATCTTTCATAAAGCAATTATTGATTCACCGATACCAGTAATGCTTCATACGGTCGATGGTGAAGTTATGGTAATAAGCAAAAGATGGACTGAGCTGACTGGTTACACTCATGAAGAAATCCCTACAATTGAAAAATGGACGGAAAAAGCGTATAGTGTTAGAAGACATATCATCAAGGAAATAATTGATGAACGATTTGAGGATGATAGAAGGGAAGATGATGGAGATTTTACAATTACAACCAAAGATGGTAGTGAACTGGTGTGGAATTTTAGTAGTTCACCAATAGGCAAATTACCCGATGGTCGAAAATTATTGCAAAGTGTGGCTGTTGATGTCACTGAACAGAAAAAAATCGAAAATGAATTAATTTCATCAGAAAAAAAGTATCGATCCTTATTTGAAAATATGATCAATGGTTTTGCTCATTGCAAAATGATATATAACAAAAAAAGTAAACCAATAGATTGGATTTATTTAGAAATTAATGAAGCGTTTGAAAGAATAACGGGAATAAATAGAGATATAATTGGAAAGAAAGTTACAGACGCTATACCTGGAATTGACAAGGATGTTCCTGAATTATTTGAATTTTATAGTAAAGTCGCGTTAACCGAGGAAGAAGCAAAATTTGAAATCTATCTTGACACTCTGGAAAAATGGTTTAATGTTGTAGCTTATTGTCCAAAGATAGGATACTTTGTTGCTACTTTTGAAGATATTACTGAACGTAAGAAAATGGAGGAGGAATTGAGAAAAAGTGAAATTCATTATCGTACAATGTTTGAAGCCGCACCGATTGGAGCAAGAATAACAAAAAATGCAACCTTAACCTATGTGAATTCTAAATTTGCTCAGATTTTTGGATATGAGGCAAAAGAATTAATTGGAAAATCTATTGGTGAAGTTTACCCCCCAGAAATAAGAGAGAAAATTAATGAACGTAGTATTAGGAGACAAAAAGGAGAGAAAATTGATGAACCTTATGGATCAACTGGATTGAAAAAAGATGGGACCAGATTTCCAATATATACAAGAGTGACTAATATCGAATTACAGGATGGTTCTGCAGTTTTAGGGTTCACTGAAGACTTAACAGAAATGAAAAAAGTGGAAGAGGAGAGGAGAAATTTAGAAATATATTTACATCATTCACAAAAATTAAAGAGTTTAGGATTATTAACCGGGGGAATCGCTCTTGATTTTAACAATTTCTTGATGGGAATAATTGGTAATACGAGTCTGTTATTGCAGGATATTCCAAAAAATTCAAAATTTAGGAGTTTAATTGAAGAAATCGAATTAATAGCTACACAGGCATCTGAAGTAACATCCCAAATGCTAGCCTATGCTGGTAAAGGGAAATATGAGATTACTGTTTGTGATTTATCCACTAAGATACAAAAATTGAGCAATTTGCTTAGATTATCAATCAGTAGATCTATAGATCTGGAATTAGGACTTTCAAATAAATCAATTAATATAGAAATAGATGAAAGACAATTTCAACAGTTGTT
>CAZRLL010000189.1:2233-7408 GCA_964600735.1 uncultured archaeon | reverse complement strand
CGGTTAATTATTATTTAATACTACAAATATCGTTTCATTTTATGCTAATAATTCATAATCAAACGAAGAGATAAATAATATGTACACATTACATTGTGCTAGAGGCCCCTTCACTGTGAAAAATGACTTGAAAAAAATCTATCTGGAAAAAATTTTACCTCCTTAAAATTTGGTTGAAGGAAAGCATACTAGACCGATTATTGAGTTAAATCACAAATACTATATTTGAAATTGCACAAATATATGAAAGTATGGAGGAGGCATTTGCATACACCGATGAGAATGATATAAAAGAGATTTACTAGGATATACATTTTATTTTCGTTAAGTATTGAAATTAATGTAACCATTGCGATATATCACTAAGACAAATTTTTGTGATTGATATAAAATTTTTAATCCTGTAAAATTGTTTTGAGTTTGCAAATAAATTTAGTTAATAATAAACTGATTTAATTAATTAAATTTCTTTACATCATCAAAATCATCAATTAATTTAAAAACAATATAATTAATATATAGTCAGCATGGCACGAAAGGGTCTTTTCATAATATTTGGTTTGATTATATCATTATTAATTGTTGGAAGTATTAGAGTCATTTCTGAATTGTCACAACACATATACCCTCTTATTTCAACAATGTTTGGTATTATTATAACGCTGTCTGGCATTTTTTGTGTTATTTTGATATTTTTTCCAGATACATACTATAATTTGATTAACCGTAAACACGCAGAACATGCGAATGAGATTACTGATAAAGAAAATTTCGGTTTTGAAGATATGTTAAGTACTCAAATCCACTGGTCAGAAATTGTGTCAAATCCTGATTATGATATCATAGTTGAAAAAATATTAGATGGAGAAATAATAGATAGAACTCCAAAACATCATTTTCATCAAATGTATGAAGCAATAAGAAATGATCCATTTATCAATGAAATCCTAATTACAGAGATTGCGTTGATGATTGGAGAGAATTATTTTTATTTGAAAAAATCATTCAATATGAAAACTGAATTATCTGGTAAAATTAGTAAGGTTATGTCTGTACTCCTATCTCTAAGGTATGGATCTGAATACATACAATTTTTTAATTAGTATAAATCATTTAAAATCATCATTTTTTATGAGTGATAGTCTGTCTTGTCAAGAATCTTAGCGTAACTAAAAAAGTTTTATAAAATTCTAATCGATAACTTCAACAATTCTAAACCAATAATTTAGTAACACATTCATAAAATCAAGGAGCATTTCATATGAATCTGGTTTGCGGATCACCGAATTAACTCCCAATTCGTAGCTTTGACTTACATCCTCCTGTGCAATTGATGTTGTGAATACGACCACAGGGATTTGTTTAAATTCTGGGTGTGAATTAATTTTTTTTATTGCATCTCTTCCGTCCATTTTTGGCATATTAAGATCTAGAAGAATTAGTCGAGGTAGCTTTATTCGAATCTGCTCTTTAGATTGTTGTTTATTATTGAGATTGTCCATTAATTCGATACCATTTCTTGCAAATTGAATATTGACATCTACTCCACTTGCATCAATCGCTTCTTCGATAAGTAGTCTATCATTCTCATCATCTTCCACGATTAATAGAGTATCTAAGTCCGAGATATCACTCATTTTACATCACTATTTTTGGGAAGATGAACTATAAAAGTTGCTCCTTTTCCAATTGAACTATTCGCAGTTATCATTCCCCTATGAATTTCAACAATCTTTTTACTAATTGCTAAACCAACACCAGATCCCTCATGTTCTTGTCTTTCATGCAGTCGTTGAAATATTTCAAACACTTTAGTATTATACTTTTGCTCAAAACCTATACCATTATCTATAATGTGTATTTCCCAGTATTGTTTTAATATATTATTTTTTGATTTTAGGGATACTTCTTTTGATTGTATCGTAATTTCGGGTGGAATATTTGGTTTTTTGAATTTTAGAGAATTATGGATAATATTTTGAAGTAATTGGTATATCTGATCTGGATTACCATCTATAGTATGTAACTCCTGAAAAACAAGCTTTGCATCTTTTTTCTTTAATTCAATCTCATTATTTATTTTAATATCATGCATAATCTTGTTTAAATCTACTTTGACAAAGGAAGTTGGAGACGATTGAACTTTTGAAAATTCAAGTAGACTTTTGATCAATTCTTTTAGCCTTTTTGAAACAGTAACAATTCGAATTAAAAAATCACTGTCTTGGTCATCCAAAGTATTCTTATTCTTGTAAACAACTCTATCTGCAAGAGAAGCGATAATTCTAAGTGGTTCCAGTAAATCATGGGAAGCTAAATACACAAAATGTATTAATTCTTCGTTTGAGCGTTTTAAATCTAATAACAATTGGTTTTGATTTTCTTCTGCTCGTTTACGATCAGTTATATCACGAACAAAACCCTGAATGATTTTTTGCCCACTATCTTCAATTAATCTTGAACTGATTTCAACTGGTATTATACTTCCATCTTTTCGAATATGAAAATTTTCAATCAACAGTTTAGATATTTTACTTAAACTTTTAACATTATTCTTAATCTTATCTTTTTGATTATTTAGTGAAATATCTGGTACTGACAATTTCAGAAGTTCTTCTTTTGAATATCCGAGTCTTTTTGCTGCATTTTCATTAACTTCCAAAAATTTTAATGTATTTGGATCGATAATAAAAATCGAATCATTTGCATGCTCAAATAAATTATGGTACCTTTCTTCACTTTCCCTTAATTTTTTTTCACCTTTTTTTTGTTCTGTGACATCCTCTTGAACAGATATGTAGTGTGTAATATTTCCTTCTGAATCTTTTACTGCAGAAATGTTTCCATTCACCCAGTAATACCCAACATCTTTTTTCTTATTTTTAAATAGACTACGCCATACACCCCCTGATATAATTGTTTCCCACAAATGTTTATATTCTTCCTCAGAAGTGTATCCTGATTTGAGAAATCTGGGATTTTTTCCAATTACCTCATCCACAGTATAATTTGATATTTCTTGAAATTTTGGATTAGCATATTCTATTTCTGCATTGCTATTTGTAATAACAACGATACTAGGAGACTGTTCAATCGCTCTTGCTAGCTTTTTATATTCTTTTTCTACTTTTTTGTGTTCACTAATGTCTCTGACTATGGCTAATACCTTGTCATGATCCAAACAAACATATCGATCCTCATAGTATAATAATTTATCATCCATTGTGAGTTGAAACTCCCAATATTGAGTTTCATTTGTACTCAATGTCTTCCGAATGTGATCCATTGTTTGTTGAGCTATTTGTTCTGGCATGATTTCATTTACTGTTTTCCCTAAAAATTCACTGGGTGGGACATATGGTTCTGAATTTTTTCCTGGATAATAATCAAGGTAAGTACCGTTTGTATCGATAATGAAGATCATGTCTGGGATTGCATGCAGTAACATTTGATTTTTTTTCAATTCTTGGTCTAACATTTCTTGTAAATAAGTATTTTTTTCAACCTGAATGTTAAGTTCCGATTTGAGTTTCTTTATTTCATAATGTAATTCTTTTTCTGAAATAGACATAAAGTGCCATCCTTGTGTTTAATTAGCTAAATTTATTACCTTTTTAATTGTTTGGTCTAGCACTTCTGGCGTAAACGGTTTTCCTATTACCTCAAATCCATTTCTAATAAGTCTTTGAATTATGGTTGATCCTAAATATTCACCCGTCATAAATATCACATCAAGGCTGGGTTTAATTGTGATCATCTGTTCAACTATAGTAGGACCGGGTATATCAGGTAGATTAATATCAGATAAAACAAGGCTAATCTCATCCTTTTCAAGTTTAAATTTTTTTATTGCGGAGCTTGAATCTTTTGCTATGATTGCATGATAACCAAACTTAGTTAATATTTTTTGAACAACTTTCCTAAGATGTTCCTCATCCTCTACAACTAAAATTTTATTAATTTCTTTTGTCTTAGTAGATCGAGCCAATGGTATATCATCATCTACTTTAGGTATTGTATAATCGATAGTAGGCAATATTATATGAAATTCTGTTCCATAGTTTATTTTAGATGATAATTTAATGTACCCCCCAAGCTGTGCTACAATCCGTTTTACATTTGCTAAACCTAGTCCTGTACCTTTACCGTCGCTTTTTGTTGTGAAAAATGGTTCGAATAACCGGTTTTGTGTTTCTTTATCCATACCGGTACCTGTATCGTTAATTGATATGATAAGATAGTTAACAGGATCTTTTATTTCTTCGTTCAATTTTAATTTTTCAATTGAGCTTTGATTCGCGTTTTGAGTCCTAATTACTATATTACCACCATCAGGCATTGCATCTTGCGAATTTACAATTAAATTCAGCAAAACCTGTTCGAGTTGAGATTTATTAGCTTTGAGATTTTTTAATTGATCATCCAATTCAATTACCAAATTTATTTTTCTTGGAAGTATTTGTGTTAACATTTCTTCTAGAGACATAATTAATTCATTCGGATTAACTACTGTTTGATGGATCATCTGTTTTCGGCTATATGAGAGAAGTTGATTAACTAAATTTGATCCACTATTTGCTGCGTTATATATACTTAAAATACTTGTATATGTAGGATCTATAGAAGATAATTCATGTAGTAAAATTGATGAGTTCCCAATAATGACAGTTAGAAGGTTATTAAAATCATGGGCAATACCTCCAGCAAAACTCCCAATTGCTTTCATCTTTTGTGAATGGTAAAGTTGATCTCGAATTTGAATCATATCAGATTCTGCTTTCTTTCGGTCAGAAATATCTTGAATAAATGAAAGAGTAACTGGACCATCGCTTATCTCCATCTTGGAAAAATTTATCTGAATATCAATTTTCTTCCCACCTTTTATTAATCCTCGAGTTTCGAAACATATTGATTCAGATAATTCATGACTTGTTTTTTCTATATGCTCTTTACATTTGAAACGAGATTCTTCACCTATCAATTCTGTAAATCTTTTCCCTAGCATTTCTTCTTTTTGGTATTGAAACATTTGAGTTAAATAGAGATTAACAAAAATGATTTTAAGATCCTTAATTAAAGTTATGCCAATTGGTGCTGAACTCAACAAAGTTTCAAATCGATTTAGATTTTCCCTTAATTCGGTTTTGATCATTTTTTCCTGTGTTATATCACGTA
>CAZRLL010000189.1:0-2223 GCA_964600735.1 uncultured archaeon | reverse complement strand
TATATCGCGAATAGTTGCTACGAACACTGGAAACTCATCCTCATCCATAAATTGCAAGGATATTTCGATGGGGAATTCAGTACCATCTGATCGCAGAGCAATGAACTCCAATCTATTATCCATCAAAGTTGATTTCCTTGTTTTAATAACCTCCTCAAATCGATCTTTATGTTTTAATTTAAAAGAAGGAGGTATAAATGTTTTTGAGATTTCTTTTCCAATAAGTTCATTTTTCGAATACCGAAACATTTTGAGAGTAGTGGAATTCAAATCCAATATTTTACCTTCATGATCTGAAATTACAACTGCATCGAGAGATGATTCTAGTATTGCACTTTTTCTTTTTTCACTTCGGGTAACTTCTTGCTCTGCAGCTTTTAAATCCGTAATATCAAATGCAATACCTTGAGTTCCGGTGATTTTACCTGTAGCATCAATTAATGGAACAACATTAAAAAAGAAATCAGCAATCTTTCCATCTTTAGTCACATAAGATGATTCAAAATTATTAGTTGAACTACCGTGAATAGTTCTTTCTAATTGTCGTATATGATTTTTTAGATGTTGAGGTTTGAATTCAGTGAACTTATGACCCATCATTTCGCTTAATTTATACCCCAAGACTTTTTCCCAAGTAGGATTCAAATATGTAAATTCTCCGTTTTTATTACATTGAAATACTAAAGCTTGAGAAGTTTCAACAAGATATCTCAATTTTTCTTCATTATGCTGGTTATGTACTTCCGCGATCATGTTTTCTGTAATATCGACGAATGTTATCAATCCTGATCCATTACTATTTTCTGATGTAGGATTGATTAACCATTTAATCATTAGGTGTAACTTTGAATTCTTTGACTGTGGTGGATTTAAGTATGGCATTACACACTCATATTCAACAATGCTTTTTCCTGAAAAAAATGCAAGAATAACATTTTTAATTCCAGCATGAGCATGATTTGATAATAATTGTAATTTATGTTCATTTAATGTTTTTACATCTTGAACATTAAATAAAACTGCTGAAGCTTGATTATGGGTAAGAATTTTTATCCGATTTATACATTTGTTTATGATTGAAGAACTATTCGCAATATATTCATCCAAATTTGATACACTTTGCAGATTTAGATTATCAATGTAACTTTTCATCTCACGATAATCAATTTCCCAGGTGGCAATTGGTATTTCATCAAAAAACCGACTGTATGGATCCAAACTTGATATATTTTGATTGGGATTTAAAAGATCTTCAAGATTGTCCTTTTTTTGGGAAGTATCTTTCATAATAGCGAATCTCACATTTTTACCCTGAAAATCAATTGCGCTTTCGATAATCTTTGCTTGTAAATTTGATCCGTTGCTTATTTCTGCGAAAACCTGATATATGAATTGATCTTGATCTGTTACATTATTATAAACAATATCCAAATAATTTGGATTTATTATGTCGTAAACATTCTTTCCCATTATATCCGATTTTGAGTACGCAAGCATTTTTGTAAATGTTTCATTTATTTCAAGAAATTTATTCTCATCTTCATCATATACGAAGATGCCATCTGATGAATTTTGATAAAAAAAATCGATCTTTTCTTTAATCCCATCCAATTCTTCTTGTTCAGTTTTTCTACTAATTTGTAATTCTGCTAACTTCGTTTGGGTTTCAATCAATTTTGTTTTAAGACCGTTTTTTTCTTCTGTTACTTGATTTAAGTGTTGTTTGAGTAAATTAAAATTATCCATTGAATGTTTCTTTGATTGAGATTTTGTTGTGTCATGGAATTTCATAATATTTTACCTCTTATAATAGATTAAATTTTGAATTCGCTATAATCGTTTTGTGAGTTTTCTGATCGATCTATAACATCCTGAACAGGTATTGATATTTGCCCAATTGTATAATTAATGAGATGAAATGTCGCTACATCTTTTTCCAAGGATGCATTTATTGCATCGACAGGAGAAAGGATATTTTTACAACTTGTAGTTATTACTCCAACAGATCTTTGTGTTTTAGCAACAGCTATTTGAAAAGTATCCATAAACCATATGTAGGAATTACCTTGTTCATCGATTTCATTTACTTTGAGAGAAATTTCTGCTATTTGTCTATTAATTTTATCTTTATCTGACGACCCTAATTTTTTATTAATCAAATTTACTGCGTCTTTGGATTTGTAGTTTAAATCACTCGCTTTATAGTTTGATAGAATAATACTC
>CAZRLL010000188.1:0-7438 GCA_964600735.1 uncultured archaeon | reverse complement strand
GTACCAGATGCTGCTGCGCAGGCTTGGATGAAAACGCTGGAATTTTACAGAAAGTATCTTTAAGTTACTTGGTTCAGTTTAATTGGATTGTTTGGAAGATTTTCTACTGTCGATGATTGTATCAAGAAGGCGGTTAATTGGATCAGCTACCTCCGAAAAATAATCATTCAAATTTGTGTCTTCGCTCAATAAACCTAAATTCAACGTGGGATTAAAATTTATTCTCCCTCCATGTATTAATCCATGCTTTGATAGATTTGCATCCCATTTGTCTAAAAATCGATTTAAAATTATTTTTTCCGGTTCCTTAGTTGGGGCCTGTACTTGGTTCCAAATATAATAATCTTGACGTGGTTTCATATTTCTTAAAACCCGGTACATTTCTCCAATAAATTGTTCAGCAGCACCTAAACCATAGGAAACGGGCCGAATTACCATTACACTGACATCAGCTAATACCATATTATTTACTGAATTCAAAGACGTTCCTGACTGGT
The DNA here is from genome assembly GCA_964600735.1 of uncultured archaeon. Classification (GTDB taxonomy): domain Archaea; phylum Asgardarchaeota; class Heimdallarchaeia; order Heimdallarchaeales; family Kariarchaeaceae; genus LC-2. The sequence continues at coordinate 6,941 of CAZRLL010000188.1, read as the reverse complement.
TGTCAAGGATGATGATATCATAACCATTTTGGTGAAGTTCCTGCTCTGCGATCATGGATCTTTTAAGTGCATGTTGCCACCATTCTTTAGATTTCCAGCCTAAAAAGTTTTTTCCAACTTTGGGTGATGGGCTAAAAATTACATCTAGATTGGGGATTTTACTTTTTTGAGGTAATTCGGTGATATCATCGGTTATCTCATCAAGGTAATCAACCCAAGTGACATATTCTTCTTCAAGAGGTTTGGTCAAATGGATAAATGATGGAGCTTCAATATCTGCATCTATTAGAACTGTTTTCAGATTCCTTCGAGACGCTGCTATTGCTAACAGCATTGAGACTATAGTCTTGCCATTTCCTCCTCTTGTCGAATATATCGTAATCGTTCCAGACACAGGCATACTGTTTACCTCGGTATTATCCAAGTTTCCCCGTCTCGTTTTTCTAACAATACTAATCCTGCCTGTTTCAATATTTTTAAGATAGTTTTGTCATTAATCTGATTTTCTTGAATTCCTTTTGGGTGGAGAATTAGCTTTTTTGCCACTATACTCATTTTTTCGGGGAGAGAGGCAATTAAACCAACATCAAAAAGACTCCTCCCTTCATAAATTGGAGCTAATTTCAAATGGTCATTTATCTCTTTGTAAATTTCAATTACATTTGATTTCATATCATTTTTAAGTTCTTCAGATAATTCTCCTGCAACAGAATTACTGAAGTCTATCATCTTTGACTTTGATTGCAGTATATTCTCTATCACTGGTTCAAATGAACGAAAATCAACCTTACTATCAGATGGTATAATTATGCAAATTATAAAACTACCCTCGCCTGTTGAGTACTCAGCCTGAGGTAACGGTTTTTGACGAATTTTATCGATAAAAAAATAACACTCATAATTACCTTCAAGGTCTAATTCTGTAATTGGAACAGGACCATGAAGTTTTCGGTGTGGACTTACAGTGCTTCCTATCCCCGCAGTTATGACTATTCTACCAGCTAGTAACATACCTGAAGTAATATCAAATATACCCCCTACTGCGTCAGCGATATATAAAGGACCTAAAGTTTGTAAATTTGCAACTAAACAAACTTCTGCAAGTTTTGGGGTCACTTATTATTCTTACATCATAATTAGTATTTTACCGTTGCAGTAAATCAAAAGGTGAATGTCAAACGTATATTAAAACAATCATAAATTATTGAGTTTTCAAATACAAATGAATGCATTGCTGAATGGTAAACTTATGGTTTTATGTATGATCCCTCTTCAAATTAATGTAATTTCATTTAAGTGAACGATGTGGAATTGATCGCATTTATTGGATTTTATCAAATTTGATAACCCGCCTCTAAAGATAATTTATAGGATACGCATCGGATTATGCAACATATGATCTCAAATCGAGATTCATAGAATATTTGTCATTCACAGCTCTAGCTTGATGGTTAACCTCTTAGGTGAAACAATAACCTTCTTTATTGTAAAAATCGCAGTTTTGCTGCTCCAGTAACTAGTGATTTAATTATAACCAAGTTTTCCAGATCTATGAATCACTAAACGAACACAAATCCACTCTCAAGGATGACATAGTGCATCTAATCTAATCTTATAAAAATTTGGATTTAAGAGCAAAAACTCCCATGAGTAATTTTGATAATGTAAAATTGTGATGTCAATACAAATTTACATATGTTTCATTTTTCGGAAATGAGTAAATTTCTACGATCAATGTGCTAGATTGTCTAGATTGAGATTATATTTTTTTTTAAAATGGTAAAATCGAGAACATTTGGTGCATATTTAAATTTGCATGAGTTTGTGCTAAGGTTACTTCCTGGATTTCTAGTAAGGTTTTTTGCAAAACCTTATGTGAGTGGAAATAGTATCGAGAAGGGAATACAAAAAGCAGATAAATTATGGACTGAAAATAAAATTGCCTCTACGTTAGATCTTCTCGGTGAGGCAGTTACTAATAGAGAAGAAGTTCAACGCACTGTGAATACCTATTTAGAATTAATCAATAATATTCAAAATAAAGAATTCATTACTGTTAGCGTTAAACCTACAGCATTAGGGATTCATGAGAGTTATGAATATTGTTTAGAAAATTTGAATACAATTTTAAATGAGGCAAGAAAATATTCAGTGAAAGTTACTCTAGACATGGAAGATCATAACTACACTGATACAACTCTGGACTTGTATAAGGAATTACTACCAAAATATCCAACGTTCGGAACCGTCCTACAGACGAGATTATATCGCACTCCAGATGATGTAAACACTTTAAGTACACTAAAAACACGAATTAGACTGTGTATTGGAATATATAAAGAGGAATCGAGCATTGCTTTAACAAAAAAATCAGAAATGAAAAAGAAATTAATTGAAATGGTCAAACGATTAATAGATGCAGGTACATTTGTTGAAGTCGCAACTCAGGACGTCAAAACAATTGATAGTGTATTGGAATTAGTAGAAAAATATGGATGGACATCAGAACATCTTGAATTTCAACAGTTAATGGGTGTACCGATCAGAAAAAAGCAAAATGAATTATTACAGAAAGGATTTACGGTTAGATTATATGTTCCGTTTGCAACAGAATGGAAATATGCCACGCCATATTTAAAACGGAGACTTGCAAATAATCCAAAAATGGCTGTGTATGTATTGAAACATTGGTTTCGAAGATTATAGTAGTTGATCTGGTTTTACGGGTAATAGTTTACAAGTAAAATGTCTTAATAATTCAGGTTCTTCAATTATTTTATAACCCCCGATTGAGCCTGTATTTTCCTTAATTTCCATCAGTATTTCAATAATATAATCAAAATGAGCCTTCTCATATGTTCGCCTAGGAATAGTTAATCTTACGAGTTCCATATTAGCAGGTAAAAAGATTCCAATTTCATGCCTTCCGAACATTAATGATCCAATTTCAACGGACCTTATTCCACCCAGCAAATAAAGTTCACACACAAGCGCATATGCAGGAAAATGTTCTGGTTTAATATGTGGTAAAAATATTTTAGCATCAATAAAAGCAGCATGTCCTCCAGGTGGTAATACAACTGGAATTCCCTCCTCATCCAATCGTTTTATTAGATATTCGACCTGATTAATTCTATGGGCCACTACATCGCCAGTTATAGCTTCTTCCAATCCAGTTGCCATCGCTTCTAAATCCCTTCCAGCCATTCCTCCATAACTTGGAAACCCTTCAAACAAAATCAGTCTTTCACGTAATTTATTTGCTAATTTATAATCATTTAGAGCGATAAAACCTCCAATATTGACATAGCCATCCTTTTTTGCAGACATCCAAATGCCATCTGCTTTTCCACAAATTAGTTTGAGAATTTCTCCCAGTGTTTTTGAATTATACCCAGGTTCTCTCTGTTGTATGAAATAGCAATTTTCAATTACCCTAGCCGCATCGAGGAAAAATGGTAAATCGTTTTCACTTGCTATTTTGGCCACCTGGGAGATATTTTCAAGGGAAACAGGTTGACCCCCTCCTGCATTATTTGTTAAAACTAAAGTAATTATCGATATATCTCTTCGTTTTTTTAGAATTAATGATTTTAGCTTCTCAATATCCATATTACCTTTAAAAGGGTGTAAATTTCTGGAAATTTTTCCCTCTTCGATGACTAAATCGACTGGAATCGATTTGTTGTACAGTATATGCCCCACAGTAGTATCAAATGATTGATTGGAAACCACTAATGAATTAGGTCTATCCTTTAGCAAATGGCCTAGCAAGATATTTTCTGCTGCACGGCCTTGATGAACTGGGATAATATTATGAAAACTGGTTAATCTTTGTATTACTTTTTTTAATCTAAGAAAACTTTTTGCATTGGCATAAGATTCATCCCCAAGCATCATAGAACTCCATTGCCCTTGAGACATCGCTCCTGTTCCTGAGTCTGTCAATAAATCAATATATACTTCATTGGCATTTAAATTAAATATATTATAATTTGCTCTCTCTAAAGCCTCTGTTCTATCTTCAACGGATGGTAATCTAATTGGCTCAACAACCTTAATGCGGTATGGTGGAGGGAGATATCTAACCATAATTATTATTTAGTTTCATCTAAGTTATACTTTGCGGAACATTTAATCTTATAACTCATATTTCGGGTTAAGAATTATCTATCAAACACGTATCCTATACGTGTAGAACATTGGGGAAGAAGAAGTATTAAATACATAAAATATGAAAAAAGGAAACCTGTTTAATGGATGTTTGTTGTTGTAAAGATCTTTTATTCCAAGAATTTTTAAAAAAACACGATCCTCCACAAGGATATTCTAGGGTGAATGATCTACTATGACCATAGGAGATCTTGGGATTAAAACAGCCACCTGATAGGACTTGAAGTAAATTATTCATAATTTTGTAAATTGACATAACTGATATCTAAATTAAATTAGAAGTTATCCATAAATTATTTTGATATTCTCATAATCCAATTTTTCACCAATCTTCAGGCTACCATAGAGTCCATCAAATCCTCCCGGATAGAAGCAAAAATTACCCGATTTTACCTCATTTATATTTTCTATTACTGCCTGATCGATATTTGAATCCCATAATTTTTCCTGAATAACAGAATCCAACCAAAGATTAACTTCAGTTTTCGTAATTCCAATGATTTTGTAATATGTAGACAGTACTTTTTTTGATATTATACTTTTCACTCCCAAAGAATGGGCAATTATTTCCACCAATGGAACCATTGTAACAAAAGGACGATTTGGACCATCTCCCAACATTCTATTTTCACCCTGAGCGTCACATATCTCAAAGGCACGAGAAAGCACTCCCACAGTTAATTCTCGATTGCATTGAGGACATATATCATTTTTAGGTACAAATTTGGGGGAATAACAGCAGTATTGATTTTTTTTATGCTTACCGGGTCTTTTTCTTCCACCTCTGTGACCAGTTAAAAAATATCTACCCTCGGTGGGATGAAATTCAGCAGTCTGTTTCACCTTATTATTTCTAATTGCCCTTATTATTTCTTCATAATTAAATTTATTAATTTCAAGGGAAGTAAATTCACGTCCCACACGGTTTAATGAGGCTGAATGTGCATCTGCATTAGAAATAAGAGAAAAATTATCTAATTCTGGGATTAATCCCAATATTTTTGGATCTGCACTTAATCCGGTTTCCACTGCAGTAATCCGATTAGTAGCAGACCCAAAAAATTCATCGAGATAATTTATTCTTTGATTAGATCCATATACACCTTCTGGTGTTAGTATGTGGGCTGGGATTACCTCGATGGATGGATCAATATCTAAAATACTATTCAGCTTATATTCAATTTCATCGACATGATTATTAACTATATACGGTCTTGCAATTTTTTTCCGGGAAACCTTAAATTTGTCAAGTAAGCTATTGAATTCCTCTACTGTGGAAAAATTGGGAAAAAGAATAAGAATATGTGCTTTTTTCTTTTTACTAGTATTTGGAGCTGGACCAGTAACAATGAATTCGGATTGAAGTAAATATTTGGGGTGGGGATATTCAAAAGGATTATCTGGATATATTTTTTTATCCTCAAAAATATATGAAAAAATACCCGATTCAACTTCTTCTAAATTGTCTCTAAGGAACTTCAACCAGGGCTCAAATTGACAATCTCCAGTTCCAATTAGATCCACTCCCTTTAAAGGAGCATACATAGAGGAATCAGTAAATCGTTTTCTTACTTTTTTATCTCTTTCTTCTGAATTTAAACTGATGGCACCTGCACCACCGGCATAGACAGAATGAGAGTGCAAATCAGTATTAATAATCAATAATTTATCGATAACAGGATTTAAATGTAAACTTATTGAGGAGTCCCTAATTAAAATTAATAAAATTTATCATTCATTGATAATAATTACTTCCATCAATTCTCCACCAAGGAGGTTTAATAGTTCATTACCTGATTTTTTGGCTTCATCAAGGTTTGACCATAAACCGAGACGAATCACCTCAACAGCGTCTCCAGATAATCGTAGATGATATCCTCCCGTTTCTGATCCTTTAACAATTACTCCATTATTCTTATCTGTGATTTCGATTTCCTGCCACTCTGGATTCATTGTATTGGGAAATCCTGTTTTAAAGGATAACAAATTTTTTTCATATTTGATGTGACACCAAGGTTTCATTAACCTTTTTCCTTTCTGGACCATTCTGACATGAAATATAACAGCCATGGGTATGATAAAAATAGTGAAAAAGATGATTGAAAGCAAATTAAATTTCGCATTTCCCATAAATAAAATTCCTATAAATAATAACATACCTACAAAAATTTGCCCGGAAAAACTACCTGTCCACAATACACCCAGAAAACGCAGTGCTGGTGATCTTTCCAGAGGAAATTTGAGTTTTTTCAAGTATTAAACACTCGCATTATTTTCTTCTAAATCGACTTAAAAATCCTTTTTTCCGCTTGGCAGTCTCTAGATTTGGATCGATTTCATAATCGATTTTTTCTGGGGAAATCACTTCTGCTGCATCTAAAGTAAGAAGTTCAAATTTATCAATAATGATGTTGTTTTCCTGGTATGTTTTTTTGATAATTTGTACCAATTCTTTGATCCTTTCTGGTTCAATATATTCCAATGCCTCAACCAATGGAATTTCGAGGAAAAAATTAGACAATATAATTTCAAATTTTTCCATTATTTCTGATTCTTGAACACTGGCTGGAGAGTAACTAAGAAGGCCTTTTAATTTAATATGATAATCATCAGAAGTAGTTATAATGTTTTTTGTTTCAAAATTTATTTGTCCAACCATGGTGCTCCGATTTTGGGTAAAATTAACATAGCAATATAATTTTCTATTAACCTATACCGTTAAGTTAAAGCTTCACAAAGTTGTATAAAATTATACATTTTGTTCCACC
>CAZRLL010000187.1:0-7446 GCA_964600735.1 uncultured archaeon | reverse complement strand
AAGAAACCAAAGATGCAAGACTAGTTTAAATCATAGGGGTGAAAGACACACAATTAAAATTATCCAAATAGTGAGATAAATTTATATCTATGAGTATTCTGATGTCATTTATGATATCATATGGGACAATAAAGAGGGCTTTAGTAATTTGTCATGGATATCAAGCCGGACCCTTATTTACGAAATCAATCAAACATACATTGCGTAAGATTGACTTTTTTGATCAAATACTGAATATTGAATTGTACAACTCATATTACGGACTAATTACTAATAGATATTCAGTTGTCTCGCCCATAATCAATGTGAACGAGGATCTTGAAGTTGAACTAACAAACTCACTCGTCGAGCACGTACTTAAGCAAATTAAGACTAAATTATCCCCAGAAATAGAAGAAATTCATTTTCTCGGACATTCAATGGGTGGATTAGTTGTTAGAAGCTTGTTAAAACATGTAATCATGCCAAATTCGGATCAATGGTTATTTGAAAAAAATTCACCTAATATTGGAAGCATAATTTTATTATCCACTCCGAACCAAGGCACACAAGTAACAAATTTACGCATTGTAAAGTGGATTGGACATCTCAGGATGGCATATTATTTTCACCGGTTTGGTCAACCTAAAAGAAACTTACATCTCCTAAGGCATAAAATCAATCGCTTATTGGGTAAAAAGGAGGAAGAGCATGATCACTCCCATACTCATGCGACATCCCAACTCGATCAGATGATCCCAGGGAGTTTATTCCTTCAATGGTTAAATTCTGAACCACTATATACTGATAAAATTCCTCACTATATATTTTGTGGAACAAAAAATAATTTGGTAATTACCGACAAGGCCTGGCAAATACCTCAACCTGATTTTATGGATGATGTGCATGAAACATCGATCCCTAAAGACGAGGAATTGATAGAACATTTGAATTTCGATGAAGGCTTGACCGATATTTTAATCAGTGATACAGAATTAATCTCGGATCGTTTTGAAAATAAAAACATTATTCCTAACGACGGTGTAGTATCACTTGAGGACGTCAAATTACCAGGTGCAAATTTGATCGACCTTGGTGATCATTCAAGACATATAAGCCACACTGGGATAATCGCTTGGTTTTTACCAAGTGAACACGTTCAATTTGTTAAGCATAAGGTAATTAGCATCTATAATTCATTATTTGAGATCTCACAAATTGGAAAAAAGAATATGAATGGTCTATAGATGTAATTACAAAGATAATAAATTGTTTTATTTCTTAATATTTTGAATATTTGTTGTTTGTAATTGATTATATGAGGTTTATTTTCTTTTTCGATTGATTATTGGGATTATCATCAAGGTAGATAACACGGCAACAATAGTAAATCCTGGTAAAGGTGCATCGCCTGATGTCTTCGTTGTCTTTTTGTCTGGTGTAGTTATATCAGTTTCCTTGCTTGTAGACGATGAAGAGGTCACACTTGATGTTGGTTGTTCACTAGATCCAGTTTTATCACTAGTTGGGTCACTTGAGGTTGGGTCAGTGGGGGTTACTGCTTTGGGTTCATAATTCACATTGTAATCTGGATCGTGAACAATGGAGTCACCACTCCATTTCGGATAACTAATAATGACTAAATTTGCACTATAGAAGAAATCTATTGCCAGTCTTTCAACTATTCCACCTACATTAGCAGACCCAGCAGTATTCTCTGATTCTGATTCGAATGGGGAAACCTTTTCTGCACGGAAATGACCACTTACTTTAAGTAAATTAATTGCATCAAAACTCGCGGATACGGTCTTTGTTCCATTCAAAAGATAAGATGCTTTGGGGCCTGTTACATCGATCTCTGTGGAAGTTCCACCACCAAAAGCAATACCAAGACGACCAAAGCTCCTAGATCTACTATTATCAATAGTTTTATTTGTCTCAGTAGCTGTATAGGCTACTCGTAAGGCAAAGAACTCTGATTTAATGATCACTGCTAGTGATAATTTATCCATTTTTGCATTATTTGTCGCATCTGTAATTCCATCAAAGGTCCACGTTGTACTTATTCTAGCTTTTCCGGATTTAGGATTCACTGTAACTTTATAGTGATACCCGATATTTGATGGTTCAATAAATGAATTTCTAGTATCATTTACATCAATCCAGGCTACAGGAAAATTGGTATAATCCACACCAAAAGCAAAAACTATTGTTCCATCAGTCTGTTTGACTGGAGCAGTCCAGCCGAAATTAGAGGATATGCTTCCCTGAGGATCATATCCGATCGTTCCTAAGGTCGACCAGCCATCATAATATTCAGTTTCGTTTACTTCTAAATTTTCGATAGTTATTCCTTGGCCATGAAATATAACCGATTCATTATATTCAGATGTTTTATAACGTGCATCGAAAACAGTGACTTGGTATGCTTCTGCTAATCCCAAAAATGATACATGATCTGCAGGATCTACAATTAATCCCTCATCATCTAGGGATAAATCCAACTTATTATTATGATTTCCATCTTTAAAGGCAACCATAGTTGGTGAGGTTTGCACTCCCCATACTGCAAGTTTGGCCTGGATAGAAACATCATCATTTGTGAGTGCACCGGGATTGACATCCACTTGCGCAAACGCAGCGATAACACTCTGGTATGTACTAATCATCCTACTTGAAACATGTTGAAATCCAGCTTCCACTATTACACCAGTTTTATTATACGATGTTGGTAGTAAACTTTTGGGATACATTCCCCAGCCTACAGGAGTACCATTTGTAAAAGTCAGATTATAGAAATTCGAGAAATCATATTGTAAATAACAGAGGTATTAACTATTTAACCCATTCTATATGAAAATGTAAAACGAGGTAAATGTTACTTATTCATTTTCAACAATTTCCCAAGCTAATAACGTGCCTATTGTTGCTAAATCTCCCCAATTTTGAGTTATTTGTCTGGCAGTTTTCTCATCGGGCAAACTATCCAAACTGTACATTTTTTGTATACCTTTGCGAACAACAAGATCTTTTACAGCTTGGATGTCTTTTCTACCCAGAACAAAGATCAAATGCATATTTACAGTCCAATCACCTATCCCCTCAATTTTGGTATAAAATTCCCTCAGTTGTTTACTAGAGTAATTTGCTGGATCGTGAATATCTTTTCCATCTATAAAAAATCGTGCAATATTTTTGATATACTTGGATTTGGACCGAGATAAACCCAGATCCTGAAAGGATCTATCAGAATACGTTAAAACATTTTCCTCTGTAAGCGGTCTAACTTCATTCAAAAACCGATTTAAAATCTTATTTGCAGCATTAGAACTTATCTGTTGAGAGATTATCCATGAACAAAAACTATGTAAATTACTTATTCTTAATAATCTAAGCTCAATTTTATAATCCTGAAAATATCGCTTTAATTCTGGATTCGTGGCAATGAAATCCTTTATTTCTTCATTTTTAATTATATTATCTCCATCAAGAGTTAAGTAAAATGGTAAATCCGACATTTTTTCACCCACATAAATTAAATGACAATTGGGGTCATTTGTAAGAGAATTTGTGAGATTACATAGGATACCCCGATAATCTCACTGGCATGTGGAATTTTCCCCTTGTACTCATTATAAGCCAATATACTATCAGAAAACATGAATAAAATCACTCCTGGAAATACGATAATTGAAAATAATACCGGGAAATCGCTATACAGTACTAGCATTAATACAGAAATAAAAAGAGAAATAAGTAATAATGCATAGAAAAATGATGCGACAAGTAGTAATTTTGGAAGTTCTTTATCAAACCCAATAAAAAAGTATACTATGAGGAGAATCATGGTTACTATAAATACGAGGACCCAATTATATTCTCCATGATATAATCTGTAATATGCGTAAATATATGCAATATGTGCCATTCCAAATGCTAGAATTCCATCAATTAATCGATTTTTTGTTAATATGATTATTCTGGCCATAAATAGATCTCCAATAAAGGATAGTAATATTGCGATTAAAAAAAGTAGTGGAATTAAAGACTGATCATATATTAGAGAAATTAAGGAGCCCAATACAATAAAAAATACACTTTGAAGGAATATTTTCTTTTCTCCTTTAGTTATATGTTTGTACAAGAATGCAATCGCAATGGAATATGTAATCAGGATTATAATTAAGCTGAATTGCATGCGAATCTATTACTTAAACTTCTTCGTTTGAATCACTTTTTACCCTTAAAAAAATCTAAGGCTGTAAAAATTGTTGAAATGAAAAAACCAACAGGAATTTCGTAATATACCGTTTCTATACCCAAAAAATCATCCTTTTTGTAAAAAAATCTGTCTTGGTCTTTTAATACAATAAATCGAAGTATGAGAAGCAGTAAGCCTGCAAGAAGAAGTAATATAGTAGACAATCGACTATCCTCTTTTCCAAAAACAGCCAAACCAAGAGCTAATAGTGTTATAAACACAATTAAAATTCCTATAGTCCAGTTATCACTGAAATAAATCTCATACATCCCATTATCTTGCATCCACTCATTATCAAAGGTCTTGGAATTTGAATTCTCAAATCCAATCGTTTTTGTATTTGTTGAAAAAGAAAATAAGCCATAATAACTAGTGGTCCTACTATCAGCCAATTCTACATTAATTCTTATAATGGAAAATGGTAGTATTAGCAATAATATTGCTCCTATCAAAACATAAACTTTCACAATTTACTGAGTTGATTGATAATTATAAATCTAAGGGAGAAATATCACACCTTATGATTAAATGATTTAGCTTATTTGTTACATTGAGATCAAAATTAATATGGCAATTAATGATAAGAAGATTGGAAAAGGTAAACCCGGTAAAGGATTAATCCGTTTTAGTAATGTTAGAGTCAAAATATTTCCACATATGATTGTAAATAATACAGAAAAGTGTCCAACAAGTCCAAATTCAATATTTGCTCGGTAAAGCAATAAATAAAAGAATAAAATATCCCCAATTCCGGTTATTGTGAGATGTTTTTGAGAAATTACAACTGGTGTACCATTTATACAAATATTTTTGATTTCGTTTAAATCTAATTTCATATTTACACCAACATCCGCAACACGCTTAGGTTTGCCGATTAATTTGGCTATTGGTCCTCTGAATACATTCCAAATATCGAATAAAGCAATAATTGCAGTGAAATAAATCAATGTGGTTGTATCAAAGTATAGAGCTAAAATCCTGCCCATAATAATTGATGAAAGTAAAATTCCAGCATTTCTTGTGGTAATTTTTGTCTGTCCCTTTGCATAAATGTAAACAAATCTGACTAGAAAGATCGGTAAAAAAATTAATAGCCCAATAAATATGATTTTCCTTATATTGTCCAACTCCTCACTGTAGAAGAGTGTATCATATGTTTCAAGAATTAAATAGAAAAAGGATAAACCAATAACTCCTGCATATAATACACGTATCTCTATTGATTTAAATTTAGTAAATATCAGGAAAAAAATAATTGCAGCTAAACTCAAATAAATTATTAAGTACAAAATATATTTGAATTCGAAGGAAACTACAGAATTGGTTTCAGAATTGAAATCCTCTTCAAATATGTCATTTTCGAATAAATAATTGCTTAGGATAACCCCAAAACTCAATAGTAATACATGAAATATGGAGCTCCAGTAATACGAAAAATCAAACTTGATTTTATTTACCACATTTATGCTTTAATTTAGATTGATAATAGCATTGCCTTGCAAGCCGGATTAAACTATCATTTTATGACATTCGAAGGTATTTGTATAATATATAAATAAACAACTATATAAATTTTAAAAACAATTTTTAATGGTGTATAAGGTATTTGCACGTGATTTTCCGATACATGTGCAGAAAAAGCAAAGTTTTGAAATATCATATGAAATGTCAAAAATTGCACTTTCAAAAGAACTTAAAATTGATAAAATTAAATCCCCAAATATTGTAGTAAAACCTAATTTAAGTCGATTTTCTTGTCACCGGATTATTAAAATTATCGCAGTTTTTACCGGTGTACAATTTATTAATCAAATAACTGCTCTGACTGCCCATCAAGAACCGACTGTAGGTACATTAGACACCGGATCGGAATTGGGATCAGTATCTTGGGTATTTGTAGCATTTGGTGGAATAATTTTTGTTATAATTGTATTATCTGCCGTGTGGTTAATTAAAAAACCAAAATCTACTGAAGAAAATCCTAGTACATATATGGAAAAGATCGAATTGTTCAGTCGAAATGCTCGACTTTATATTCTACATATTCAAGGAATGTCACTTACATATGGTGTACGATCGATACTGTATAATATTTACTTGCTCTATATATTCAGAAATGGAGTAACTATTTCGGCAATAGGCTGGTCAACAGATGAAGCAATTTTATTCATTGGAATCTTGTTGGCAATTGGCTCACTAATTACTGGTATTATGGCCCCATTTAATGGCATAATTGTAGATAAATTGGGTAAGAAATGGTCTTTCATTCTCGGAGACTTTTTTGGAGCAATATCAGTCCTTTCTATTATATTCATTCAGACTCCAGAATTTGTAATGTTTGCCCAGATATTTAGAAGTGCAGTGATGAGCATACATGGTATCGCTGAAGGACCTTTTATTTATGAACAGTCTTCGGATAAAGAAAGAGTTCATTTATTCTCAGTTAGTTCGGGTATGTCAACATTAGCAAGTATGAGTGGTCAACTTGCTGGGGGAGTGGTACCACTTGTAATTGCATTAGGAATCTATAATAGTCCAATAGTTAGCGGATCCCAGTCTATTCTGGTCCTTCAGGTGGGATTATTTGTTTCTGTAATCTTTTGGTTAGTTAGCTTATTGCCTGCATTTTTCTTAACAGAAGATCCAGAATTAAAGAGAAAGGCCAATGAGATGTCTGTTTCAGCTAAACTAAGCTTCAAGAATGTAACTAGCTGGAAAACAATTGGTGTATTTGTCCTGAGCTCAATATTTGTAGGGACTGGAGCAGGTATGTTTGTTAGTTTCTTCAGCGTTTTCTTTTTAATTTTTTATGACGCAAGTCCTGCAGAAATTGCGATCATTTTTGCTCTGGGATCACTACTCGTTGCGTTTGGCAACTTCATTTCACCATTACTTGCAGAAAAATACGGTAAGGTTAATACAATCGCTGTAACCAGATTTGCTAGTATTATTTTTATTATATTATTACCGTTGTCCCCGTTACTATTTGTAGCTGGTATATTTTACCTCATTAGAGTGGCTCTAATGGTTGGTACATTCCCAGCTGAAGATGCATTGGCTATGGAAACAGTAACTGATGATGAACGAACTACTATGGAAGCCCTTAGGATGGGGGGCTCATCAATTTTTTCTGCTCTTGGATTTATTGTTGGGGGTTTGTGACAGTTAAACCAATATTATGATTATTTAGATAAAGTTATACAAAT
>CAZRLL010000186.1:0-7464 GCA_964600735.1 uncultured archaeon | reverse complement strand
AATCCCATTCTCCAAATGATTTAAAGCTACTTTATAATTCGTTCTCTTGGAGCTCTTTGGTTTCAAATCAATCAACAATGACACCCTCTGGAGAAGTACCAGAGCTATTTGGATCTTTACCAGGATATGAAATGCTTCCTGCAATTTTTGGATTCCTGATTATTACTTTGAGTTTACGATCCCTCAGAAGGAAAAAGGAAAATTAATTCAACAGTTTCATGTAGATGGCAAGTTGTGTCCTAGTCTGATCTGTTTCAAATTGATGAAGTTTAGCAGCTTTATTATATCCCTCTCGTACTAAATTTGTGATGTGCTCTTTTGAGTTTTTCATATTTACATTTCTTCTTGCTAATTTATATCATAAATGATTGACTAATGTAAAAAGTTGTTTCGGTCATTGATAAATTGATTTCAAGATACTTAAGACCGAATGTGATCTGGAAAATACTGTCCTAATTGCTTCTTATTTTCGATTTCACGATTATTAAAATTAGCATATTTCTTTCAAATTTGATCCAGATTGAATATTTCCTGACTTTTTAAATTACTAAACTTCCTGAAACAAATCACGCTTAAATAAATTTAAAATCCGGTTTTCTTTTCCTAAACGGGAAATCCGTGTATGCGCGGAATTTAAATATGATAGATTGAATATAAAACTTAACAAACATTGTATAGTGGGGGGAGGGAAGAACCATACACGAGATATGGTTCAGTTTGTTATTGCTTATCCAATAGAAACTGTAGTAATAAATGTAGATAAGGGATTTCAATGAGTAGATAAACTGGAATTTAGATCATTTCAGTATAACAATTATCTATATTGATGCAGTACAAAAATATAACAATTCTCCATCCTGATCACGAATACCAATGTAACCTTCTTTTTGCAGAGTTATCAAGTGTTTTTCAACATCTGCAAGCTCCTGATTAACTTCTTCAGCAACTTGGGATACTGTTGCTTTCTCCAAAGTGGCAATAGCCAGAGCTGTTGATTGGATTTCTTTGGGTAATAAATAAATTGTTGCTGTATCCAATCTCTTGTTGGGATCGACAGATCTTGATTTATCGATGTGCTTTTTTACAATACTATTTATCACACCTCTAAATTCCTCGAATATGGTCTGATTACCACCCCATCTTTCAATTTCCTCCCCATATAGTTGCATAAAACGCCAACCTATACTATCAATTACCTTTGCGGGAGGGCTATCTGCATCTGTCACCAATACAACCATGAAATCTGAAAAAGTCCTAATGTGATATACCAAGCCACTTAAGCTCAGTTTTTCTGCTGCTCCCTCTCTTTTGGTAAGATCTTCTGACATATACTGAAACGCAGATAATAATCCACTCAGAATCGACTGATTGGGCACATTTTCTGGAGATTGAAATATTTCAGACATGATTTCTCGACCGTCTTTAGTTATAACGTACACCGCATATAAGATCAAACAATTTCACCTCCATGTATTTTTTTCAAAAGTATCACCTAAATATCGAATAATTTCTTTCTAATTTCAACAAGTGATGTTGAGAAAGGATGATCTGGGTGGTCCAGCGTACGAATTACTCGTTGGCTTGCCTCCCCCTTTATGGATTTAATCGCATTTTCAAATTCAATTGTCAACAATTCAGTATCTGCAGCAATCCAACCTAAAAATTCTATGTCGGATTCTGATCTTTCGCGAAGGTCTTTCATTATAAGTTTATTCAAGTCTTTCCTTTTCTCCTCGGTTGATATTTTATCCGGTGGTATTTGATTGGCTATCATCATTGACTTATTGGGTAGGCTTTCTAGCAACCCTTCAACCATATGTGTAGTACCGTCCATATCAGCATTTGATAGTTTAATGATAAATAAAATGTTTTCTGTAAGTATAAACGAATTTATTGTTGTTAATCCAATTCCTGGAGTAGTATCAAGGATGAGAACATCAATATTATATGGATCCTTACGAATAACAGACTTTATTGACATTAGTCGTTTCAACATTTTCGTTGCTGTTCTTCCATCAAGCCGTAACATTCTTGTAATACTCTTGGAGGTTGGATCAGAAAATCCAACCAAAAGTTTACCCGTTAATCCCATTTTTTCTGAGAAATCATACAGACAACTATCCATGGATACTGCATTGTCAAAATATTCATTCAAATAATTGGGTTCTTCATCCATATCAAAAAACGTATGGAGGTTAGGTGCATGAAAATCTGCATCGATCAGACAAACATTTTTTCCTTCATTTGATAGAATTACAGCCAAGTTTAATGCTATGGTTGACTTACCAACACCACCTTTATGTGAATGGATTGCGATTGATTCCATTTTAAATTCCCATATCATTTAAATTAAGATGATAATATAAACAATTCGTAAAGATTCCGACCCGATTCCGGATTTTTTCGGATTTATACAGGTTCAAGCCGTCTTATCATCATTCCATTAAGGTCAGTTTTGAAATACTATATATAAATAGCGCGCACACTCGGATTTCCCGTTTGATGAAATCTAAGTTTGACTACTCAACTAAAGAACATGGTTATGCTACAATTGATTTGTATAATCAATATTCAATTATCAGACAATGGATAATCTTCAATTTCATTGATACCTTGTTATTATCACTGGAAAGTTCATTAATTTTTGAAAATTTTTTACTAATGAATGGTTATGATTATCAATCATTAAGAACACTCTAAATCCTACAATAGAACGGATGTTACATGCCCATTTACATTAGGACTTATAGCGATTTTTCATACGAATTAATACACACAGAAGGGCGTGTAAAGAAAAAACGAATACACATTTTAGTAAATCCTGGTAACTTAATAAAACTAAAGGGGCAGGCTCAAAAAATGGAGACTGAAGTAAATTCTGAAAGTCTTACTCATATCGTAGCCATGGAAACCTCAGTAAATGACCCTAAAATGGTAAATCGATCTGTGAAACTTGCAGAATTAACCAATAAACCAATAATTACAAATGATGAAACTGCTAAATTATTCAAAAATAAAGGATTATCGGTAAAACAGCTACGCATATTGGGATTTGCAGAAGAAGTAATTGATGGTTTACAAATCGATCCAGTATATATTGAGGAATTAGCAGAGTCTGTAATGAATAATGATACCAAGTTGTCATTTTATTCTAAAGTCACGGATTTGGGGAAAATAATGACTCGTTCTATCAACCCTTTAAAATGGAAATCAATGGATAAGATTAAAGGCACAATATCTGAGGATTTAGTAAAAAGAGAAGTAGATCCCAGTAAACCTCTAGCTATTTTTATTAAATTAACTAAATTTGATACTGTTCTCATTCCTCTTGATGAAAGAGCAATGAAAAATATCAACAGATTGATTTCAAATTTGCAGCCAAAAATTACTATATTGCCGAATTCAACAGTTTCGGATACACTCAATCTGGAACAAGGATCAAACACTGTGCTAGTATTAAATGAGAATCATCTCAACGAACAAGTAATAAATATACCCAAAACACATAATACACACCTACCTCATGACATAATTTATGGAGGCTTCGAGGAATGGATTCAGATATTGTAATACGAAATAGAGAATTATAGATTGGCTTTTGAAAGCTGTTTATATAATAAAGTAAAAATGTCGTTCTAGGTTTCAAAAAATGTTGAATAAATACAGGTTATCAATATTTCTTTTAGGCACAATTATTCTTCATCACATTTTTATCTTGATGCGTGATACATCTGCCATGCATGGAATGGTCCTGCCTTCAATTGAGATTTGGACCTTTGTACTATTTATTCCACTAGCCATTCTCTCAGCGTATTTATTAAGCAAACCTGCAAAGGAACTCAATTTGCAATTTCTCTATATTGCCGTAATACTTAGCTTAAGCTCAACAATACTTCGGTCATTCAATTTTTCTACCTACTTCATGAGTTATGGTTTATTACTCGTGATGATCTCCTTGTTCACCATCATGGCTTTATATAAACAAAGAAAAATTATATTTCAAATATATGTCTTAACTTCCATCATAGCATTGATAATTTTATTCATTACCAGTTTTTATATCAATTTTCCCAATATCGCAATAACATTACTTGGAATATTTTTTGAAGTTGCATTGCTTACCTCGATAATAATATACAATACCCATCTTAAACTTAAGAATAAACAACTAATTATTATTTTTATTTCTTCCATTATTGGTCTGATTATAGGATATATGATCATTTACCTGGATAATAATGATATCAACTCAGTTCCAGCATTAATTCTAAGAACCGTTTTCGAACAGACCCTGGGCATCAGCCAATTTTCATTTACTCTATTCAATTTTATTGAATTTAAAACAGAATATTTTTTTATTATTCATTTTATTGAAATTTTCAACGTAGGTGCAATATTGTTGGTCAAAAAAAGATCTATCCCAGCGATATCGCTAATATTAACGGGTTTTGACTTAAGCTATCCACCATTATCTTGGATGAGAGCATTGGCAGTTTTATTGTATCTGAAATCAAAGGAAATCGCTAATTAAATATTTGAAATTAATCAACAAAAAATCAATGAAGAAGATAAAGAAATACTAGCAGAGTATGGAATATATTATTAATTAAATGCCAAATGGGGACTAAGGAGATATCTGTAAAGATTTAGTGGAATACTCGGATACTTATCCTAACCGATTATTTTCCACTCTCAAGTCCCCAAACCCTATTCCGATAGGATGAGTGTGTAGTTTAGGTCGGAAGAACGTCAGTTTGCGGTTAGTTACCTAAGCAGAAAGCTGAAGGTCGAGGGTTCAAATCCCTTCACACTCGCCATTTAACTATTGTTCTACGTAGCCAAATAATTTTAGTCTTCCTTTTTTGAAGAACGAAATTACAGGTACGTTTCTCTTAATACATTTTGACTTTAATCCTTTATCAAATGTGAGTACACAACCATTTTCTTTCTCTGCTGTTTCTAATAATGCTTGATCTGCTCCTGCAAATATCTTATCATCAATATAGGATTGAAACCTAGAACTCAATTGAATTGCTAGTCTGGCTTGTCTACTTGATTTTCCCTTTGTTGTTAGTGTATTAATAATTTCAGATTCAACTGATGGATGGACGAAAATAATAAATTTAGAGTTTATTAAACGAGAAATCTCATCTGGAATGTTTAAACCGTAATCAGAAGAATGGAGTAAAACGTTAGTATCAATAAAAATTGCAAGTTCTGTCATTTTATTCATAAATGAACTTTAACTGGTACTTCGTTATAACTAGCAATTTCACACCATCCGATTAATCTCCATCTTTTGTTAAATTGTCTAGAGATTGCTACTTTAGAGTCAGGGTCTACTGCAATAATTGATTTTATTTCAAATTCAACGATTCCTTTTTTTGCAATTTTCAAAACCCGGCCAACTGTTGTTGCGGTACCAATCGTGAGCAAAATATTTTCATTAATGGCAATTGGTTTAACATCTTCATTTGTCTCACTTCCAACAACAGACTCGAATAAATTTACCTTTAGCGAGACTTTGTCAATTACAGGGGGTTCAGTTCCTATTGCGGATACTACGCTACCGGATAAATTATCAGATCGAGTCATTGAGGGATCAATTGATGTTTGTAAGGCTAGTAATCCACCTGGAGTTGCTTCTTTCGCTTTACCTAAAGACCCAACTCGGATACTCTCTATTGTAGTTTTAACTGGGATAAACTCAATTTTCTTACCTATTCTCCGTTTTAAACCCGGTAAAATAACGACTTCATCCTTTTCTTTAACCCTTCCTTGAATAAGTGAACCTCCCAAGACTCCTCCCTTCAAATTCTTTGGTTTTGTTCCTGGTCGATTAATATCAAAGGATCTGGCGACTCTCATCCGCATTGGTGCATCTGTATCTCTTTCTGGGGTGGGAATGAAATTTTGCAAGGCTGATAATAAAACGTCGGTATTTGCACCATGCATAGCACTCATGGGGACAATTGGTGCATTTTCTGCAATGGTTCCACTCAGGAATTTCTTGATATCTTGATAATTCTTGAAAGCATCTTCTTCAGAAACCAATTCAACCTTATTCTGTACTATAACAATTTTTTCCACTCCGAGAGCAGTTAATGCCGCGAGATGTTCCCTGGTCTGCGGTTGAGGAACTTTATTATTTGCAGCGATTACTAACATAACTCCATCCATAATGGCTGCACCTGATAACATCACTTGCATTAAGATTTCATGACCAGGTGCATCAACAAATGATATTCTTCGTTCCAATTTTGATTCGGATCCGCAGGTGGGACAGGTATTATATAAAGACCAACTTTCTGGATCTTCACATTTTTCACACCTAAATACGTCACAATCTGCATATCCTAGACGAATTGTAATCCCTCGCCTTAACTCTTCAGAATGTTCATCGGGAAATTTTCCAGTTAATAATTTGATAAGTGTAGACTTCCCTTCGTCAACATGTCCTGCTGTACCTATATTAATTTCAGGTGCAACAATAACCTCGGCTTTCTTTTTAGCAGCTTTTTTTGCTTGTGAGGGTTTAACTGTTTTTCCCGCAACTGCTTTTTTCTTTTTCGCTCTTGATTTTCTTTTCTTTGGGGCCTCAACATCAGTTTTTTCTTTTGGGGTCACTTTTTTCTTAGCTGCTCTAGGTTTTCTTTTTTCCACCTTTTCTTTCGCA
This sequence comes from uncultured archaeon, assembly GCA_964600735.1. GTDB lineage: Archaea > Asgardarchaeota > Heimdallarchaeia > Heimdallarchaeales > Kariarchaeaceae > LC-2. The sequence goes on along the minus strand of CAZRLL010000186.1, from coordinate 788 downwards.
ACTTCATTGGTTTCTCCAATCTTTTTTGTTATTGCTTTACCTTTTTTCGGTGGTTTTTTTGTTGTAGCTTTTTTCTTTTTACCTATAAGAATTCAGCTCCCTGAATTTAATTCGCATCTACGGCAAGTATTAGATTTATTCTGACAATGATTTTTTGCCTTTCTTAACCACTTTTACATTAAGTTGTGCAATATCATCTAATATTTCCGAACCCCGGATCAACTTTCGCCGACGTATCCCTTTTTTTTTCGGATTATAACCTACTCCTCCAGCAAGAAATAAACGTCTTCTACCTGAACCTTCCAAATCAATTCTCATTGGGATACCATCTTCATCGCTTCCTCCAGTGATCTTGAATGTATAATCATTCAAATCTGGGTTGAATAAGTCTCCTTTGAATTCACTACCAACAGTGAGTCCAAATAATGCGACACGCGCATCACCTTCAAGAATTATTTTGGTTGTCTTGCCATCACTTTGGCCTATATTCAACACTGTTTTGTCAGCCATCTACTATAATTGCAGGATTTGATTTGTTTCTATTAATACTTTGTATTCAAAACAGAAGGTATTTGCTTATTTCTCAAAACTCTTATTAAAAATTTATCTGAGATGATGTACCTGTTCAACCATTATTTTACAGATATCATCTATATTCGTGGGAAACAATTTCATAGTAACCTATCGATTACTTCCGGTTACGTTCTACAGCAAGATTTATGTATTTATATGCTTAATATTTTATTATGAATGACCGTGAAAAATTGAGACAGCTCTTTAAAGAAGCG
>CAZRLL010000185.1:0-7601 GCA_964600735.1 uncultured archaeon | reverse complement strand
ACATAAAGTAAAAAATGGTTGTTACATAAAGATATCTACAAAACAATTGATTAAAATAATAGAATCACTAATTATAATAGGGATATGCATAAAATCTCTTAAGATATGGAAATGGCATATTATAGGAAAAAAGAACAAGGAACAAAAGCTAATCCGACAGGAGAATAAAGATAGAAAGGTTAATGAGATCAAAATGTTTAGAGCAATAGAAGAGAAGAAGAAAAAGATACGTTTCATTCCAATGCTAAAATTAATTCATTTTAAAATTCAATGCTAGATAAATTTAAAATAATAAATAAGTTAAATTAATTATCAATTACGACTTCAAGGTTATTTCATTGCCATTTACTATTTTCCACTTGGGAGGACCTATTTTCCTTGCTTCGTTAGTTTATTTATTCAAACCCCAGATCGAAATTTGGAGAAAAAATATATTAGTTTGGATCTCAATATTCTTGGGTTCAATACTACCTGACTTACAAGGGGCTGCTTCGATATTTATCGATCCATCAATACAACTTCATGGTTTTTCCCATACAGTTATCGGAGCCATCACCTACAGCTTAGGATTTGGATTTATAACAACCTGTAGTTACCTATTCTTTGTGAAAATCAATTCTAATATAACAATGCCTATTTATGGGAACAAAGAAGATCTGCATACATTATTCAGGATCTATTTTCAGACGTCCTTATTGTGTGCAACAAGTATTATAATTTTTCATTTGTTACCTGATAGTATGATTTATCCTGAAATAAAACTGTTCTGGCCGATTTCTGATTACTCTGTCATTAATCCAGAGAATTCTGAAGACCATTGGTCAAATCCATCGCTCGTGACAAGATATCGAACTGTTGCTCGGATATTGAGCATTGCAGGATTTATTGGCATTATATTATTTTTTATTCGATCCTTAGTAAATAAACTATCACTTTTGTTTTGGAAAAACCAAGTCGAGTGAATGGGTTATGGAGTGAATGGTATCATGGGAGATATTGAGTTTAAAGCAAAAGCAGGATTATTCTCATCAGCTATTTCTCTTGTAATAGCAATTTTCCTGTTCATTTTACTTAGGAAGATTCTACCGCAAGAAGGAATTTCATTAGATATGACAACTTTTTGGATTATCCTTGGGTTGTTTTTATTTTTCAAAGGAACTGATTTTTTATTAAAACGAATTTACCTACAGTTTCTCGGTTAGCGTAGTTTCTTTTCATAAATTATAAATCATCAAGATTAAGATCAGAATTAATCAAATTAATTCCATATGTAGTATCATTAATTATATTTTTAAATTTACTCTTATTTTTATCAGCTGTTATTCAAATCTCTTTGTTAGCCATTCATCATCAATTAAATTTGAAAAATGATTTTGCAGTATTTGCAACTAGAAAGCAATCGATGATCGATTATCAACTTCAATAATTACTGAAACACATGTCTGTAGCTAAACATGTCGCTCTGATAATACATAATGAAGAAGTAGGACCTGCAGAAGTTGAATTGCTTATGATTATATCAATCAATATATTAAATGTTGCATAATATTATGGATAATTAGATATTATTAGTTACATAATATTATATATTAGATACACACAATAAGTATTAGTGCCAAGTGATGAATCCTCAATTAAAGATTACGTTGCTAGTTGGGACGGCAGATTACGAGGAACTTTACTTGAACTAGCCATACTTTATCAAGCAGCATTTTTTCAAGATATTTATCCGTATTCTCTAAAAAAGAAGTTAAATAATGATTGGGGCAATCATGCACCTCCATTACCTACAATTTATAGTTCAATAAATCGACTTGAGAAAGCTAAATTTATTCGAACCAAAAATGAAATTATCAATTCTCGAATTCAGAAGAGAATTGAGATAGTAGACGCGGGATGGACCGTCTTGGAGAAAATGTTAGCTGAATTAAAGACTTTTTTAAAGGTCTTTGAATATCATGAAAAAGAACTTGATTTTACTAAAAGGAGGAGACGATGAGTGACAACGCATATTGACGATAAACTTCCGATTTCTGGTGATGCTGCAGAAACTCTTGCTGCATATCTCGAAGAATTAAATATTAAGCTTCTACGAGCCGGTGTTGAGAATTCTTATTCAATAAGTACCGAGACTGAAGGAGCAATTTTAGATTCATTAAAGAATTTAGGTATAACATCCAAATTAACTGTGGATGATGTACTTATAGTTCTAAATAAACAAGGCTCACCAGATAAAATTGTTCAGGACCATATGGAACTAAATGATATACAGTATCCTGATACTTATTCTGATACATTTAAGTTCAAAATAGATCCCACAAGTAGAGAATTACCAAAAAGAGAAGGAACATTCAAAATTGGAGTGAGACAAATTCTCGGTAGAATTTTCGTGTTAACACCTATTGTTTTGATTCTTTTTGCAATTTTTTTGTTGTTGATCCCTTCAGATGAAGGAGGCATCACATTTATGATTCTCTCTGTATTGGCATTTTCTGGTCATGAGATTTATACCGGGCTAAAAGGGAAGTTGTTTGAAACATTTTCAGTAACTATAAAGTTTCGTTCAGTTTATCGATCTCTTTTATTTGCAGGTGCATTCATTGCCTTTTCAATAAATGCTTTAGTAGGTTATCTTACTGTTGATTTTGATCCCAATTATGATAATAATTTTCACTACTTGTGGATTGTTATGCTATGCATTGTCGAAGCAATCGTATTTACACGTGACCATACCTATGGATTCCATCCGATTGAACCTGAATTCCGTCCACTAGTCCGATTTTTAACTTTACCGTATTTACTTTTAGGTTTGTCAATAATGATAATGCTCGTTGGATTTTCGGTATACTCAGACCTATATGAAATTGAAGTATATTCTTTAATTGCAATATTAGCGACCTTATCTACATCAGTGAAGAAGTTTAAAGGAAGTTTGAGATTTTATTTAGTAGCATTTTCAGTTGTATTTATTCCAGATATAATATTAGAACAAGATAATTTATACTATAATTACCATACGACCAAATTATTTATTTTTTTGGAATTATTTACTATTTTTATTGCATTGGTTTTAAGAAATTGGCATTTAATCAAATCAGAATTAAGTAGTTATTTTGGTAAAATAAGTGAATCTTATCATTCTTACTAGAGTAATATAAATTACTTATTTCCATCTAAAATTAATAGAATGATTTTTCTGTTGAAAAAAAACATGTGAAGTTTCTTATGAATATTCTAACAAAACCAGTTACGGAATCCAAAAATGTAAACTGACAAGATGCACCACCACCCTATTGGCATAGTTATGGAGGATTTGGAGATGATTATCGATCCAGTCAATGTCTTTAGTGAATGACTATTCTTTCTAGCAACACATTAAGCAAATCTGCCCAAATCCTAAAAATTCTTTGTGAAAAACTAGATTTATGCTAAAAAATACTTTGAAATAATTCATCTAATTTAGGTACTTTTACTGATAGCTGATTATTTTCACTTAAATTGACGCAATCCAATTTTAACAATATGATAAAGTGCAAATATGATCATTATTACATCATTTTGGGACCTAATATAGATATTTACAATTTACTATATATAATATTAAAAATACGAAGAATGGGCTTAATTCACTGATATATAATTTCTAACTATTCCGAGAATATAGATGAAATACAAGAATTTTATATTAATTATTATTTTACTCGTTCTATTAAATTTTGCAATATTGAGCTTAATAAATCTTTATAAATCAAATTATATGTTAAATTATGATGATGAGAGTATTCAAGTTCATGTAGAGGTGGAACATACAAATCTACTTGGTTTTATTGATCAAATTGTTACATCAGAGAACGGTTATTATCTAATAATTTCTGAGTTTATTTTTGCAGCAGATGATACATATTATTTAGAGTATTACACCTTGGAAGATCGATTTCAATGGTCCGTAAAATTGCCAGACCAAATCGATAACGCTAGATCATCAATTCTGGCCCAATCCGAAGATTATGTGATTATTGATTATCCAAGGTTTTTGGAACCGTTTTCAGCTCCTATTAACGATTTAAATAAATCATTTTTGCTATTTAACGTGCAGGAAAGAATTTTTACTGATTTAATAATTCATGAATTAAAACCTTATTCAGAATATATCTATAATAATACTGTAATTAGATATTTATTCGATTCCCAATATAGTGGGATTATTAAGGATAATCAATTAATTTTAGTTGAATCCAAGAAATTATTTGACTTACCAATTGATTACGATCAGCCCCAATATGATGATATTCGATTAATTACGTATGATTTATCTGTAAATAAATTGATAAATATATTTGTAATAAAAGAAAACACTGGAAATGCTTTATTATCTGCGGAAATCCAGAGATCAGCTGGTACAAGTTTAACCATTGTAATTAGAAACGTTCTATCATCAATTCCAGTAAAATTGGAAATTGAAAGTTATGAAATAAATCATGTAAGTGGAAAAGTAGTTCAAAAATTGAAAATTGAGAGAATTAGTTGTAATATTAGTTGTGATGTCTACGCTGTATCAAATAGCGATGTGACAATAATAGAAAAAGAAAGTTTTATGTCGACTTCTGAAATTCCACAAAAATTTTCCAGATTGAAGATTGGTAATAAAGATGATCCTGCAATTTACATATGGGATCCATTGTACCAAGATATATTTTTTAACGGTCTTGTTGTTCATAAAGAATTAATCCTATTATATGGATTCACAGAAAAAGAACAAATTCAATATAATGCTTTTATCGGTTTTTTGGATATTAAAAATAGCCATTATAATTTAAGATTTATTGATATTCAAAGGTCAAATTGGCATTCCAGCCAAATTAGTTCGCTTGCCATGAACCCCAAAAATCAACTCTTTATTGCTGTTAATGCATTGGAATTGCAAAATGATACCCAAAATCAAAGTTTAAAATACAAATCCTTCATTTATATGATTTTTCCTATTCAAGATCCAAAAATTGAATTTCTAGAAAATTATCCATTAATTCCAAATGTTATTTCATCTGCTTTAATAATGGGAATATTTTTTCTAATCAATTGGTATATTAAACGTAAAAAGAACAAAATAGTCGGAACGGAGATTTATCCTGAAATTGAATAAAAAAAACATGTCTGATTTAAAATGAATGCTCTTTAATTTTCTGTATAAATGCCAAATTTTCCCCTACTAGCAGTTTAACAGGTTGTTTTCGAAATTTAATTCAACATAATCCAGTAGTAGGTTGGATAAAAAATGGCGTGTTGATCGATTTACCTTCTTGGAATAGCAAGTCGCCATGGTAATTCAATGTAACGAAGCACTAATGCAGATATCACCAATACGATGCTGAAAAAAATTAACAAAATAGAAGTATCTGGATTTGTTATTAACCATGATATTATCCAAATAGAAAAAACAACGGCAAAGAACATAGTGATACTTTCCCAGTTATTTCTAATGAATTCATTGCCGAAATCTCCACCACAAAAAAAAGCCTTCATTCCTTGAAAAGTAATTACCCAAGCACTTAGAAATAAAAATAACACAAGTATTATGACTGCATAATCAAAGGTGTATAGCCAAATATTAATCCGCTAATTATCGCTAATATAATTTTTCCTCCTAAACGATTCCACAATTTAATCATATGATTGCATAAAAAATTGATTTTTAAATTTATCGGGTAAATTGATTTCACATGATTTTCTTTAATTATCATATCTATAATTCAATAAGTAATTATTTAGCAAGGATTTTAATGCGATTCTTATTTTTATCTGTAAATGCAATTTTGATAACTGACCACTAGATCTAGAATATTGTATGAAATTGATTATAAATCAAAAAAAAATTGGGATGTTTTGAGTTTCGTGGTCTAAAATATTAGATTATTCAAAATTAAAAAAATTCTCAAGAGGTGTATCAAATAATTTCCTATTGATGAATTCTGTCAAGTCCGGAACCGTGTGGTGTAACCTACAAACTGGTCTGTATTCAATTTCATCTCGACTTCCCTCGATAACAATCGTAGGACTTAAAGCACTATCCGGCATGCCATTTCTCATACGTTGGGGTAATGTGCCATCTTCAACACATCCATTAACGTCACAAACCGGGAATATTTTTTTGATCGCGACATCACTAAGGGCCATTAGACCAGGCATAATACCAAAAGGTTGACCTCTAAAGTCCTTGTCTAGACCTGCAACGACCACATTAAATCCTCTTAACTTGAGAAGTTGTACTGCATATAGCACTGTTTCATCAAAAAATTGCGCCTCATCAATTATTATTACAGCTTTCTCACTCTTCTGCTTTAGGTATTTAAGGATCTCTTCACCCCTCCTAACCAAGATCGCATTGACTGTTAGTCCATTTCTTGATGCAATTTCCTGATCTCTCGTATCTATGATCGGTTTAAAATAGTGCGCAGAAACTCCTCCGTATTTTTGAGCTCGTATCCCCCGTTCAATCAATTCTTTTGACTTACCAGAGTACATTGTGCCGACAATAACTTCAAGGCATCCGGGATTGAATGTACTATTTAAGGTTCCCACGTTACGTTACCATTAAAAATTTAAATTATAAAACTATGGAATTGTAATTCAAATAATGATTTTCACCTTTTAAAATGCGAATTGATATTTATATTAATTGGTAAAATCTGAACTAGAACCCTCAATAACTCTGTTTCTGAATATTATGTTATTAAGCTATGACCTTTTAAATTACAAGGGATTTTTTTACCAAATGAACCATTATGCTCTGAATCAATAACCGCGTTTTATCATAAGGGCTATAATTAATCCGAAATTATACAATCCAAAAAAATTATTTATTGTTCTTTCTTCTTTTGTTTGCTTTTACAATATAGTCGATAGCATTTGGTGTGATACAGTTTGTTTCGCCATGATCAACAACTACCTTGCCTATTCTTTCAGCAGAATCAATAGTAATTTTTTCAATTTCAGGTCTAAAAACACCAATCGCAATAAGAGCATTATTCATAGTGTGCTTGGCTCGATTTGGAGAATCGTGAATTTCGGTCTCAATCTTCTTTATTATATTCTTTAATTTCTTTTCTGAAAAATCCGCTTTATACTGGGACTAATTTGACCCCGGATTTGGATACTGCTTTCACAAGAATTCCTTTTCCAGAACCAAGTGAGAAAGCATTGGATATTGAAGAAATCATCGGTTAGGATTCGCTTTACGTCTAAAATTGTCTGAAACTCAAGTTAAAAATAAAAAACGCATTAATTGAGTAAGTAATTAATATTAGAGTATAGATCCGATTTAATAATTGGATTGAATAGATATGGTATTGTTTAATAATTAAGAATCAAATATATTAAATCAGTGAAGTTAAAGTTAATTCTTCTTCTTCAATTGGTTATTATTCTTCATTACCCCATGAATAGTTTTTCAATGGGAATAGATGACTACGGAAATGACATTAGACAAATAGTATATAATGTTGAATTTAGTTATGAGAGTCAAAAAGAATCATGTGAAAGCAATACCACTCAATTTGCATAGATCTCCTTACCATGTTATAATTACTCTCTGCATCCACATTGTA
>CAZRLL010000184.1:0-7667 GCA_964600735.1 uncultured archaeon | reverse complement strand
TTGCGTCATTCCCGTGTAGGTCTAGTAAAAATCTTTCTTGAATCACTTGATAGCAAAAGCATTGTACAGGACGTAGTATCTGTATTAGATATTCCAGATAATATGATAATGACAATTGATGAGAATTTACCGGTTATTATATATGATGAAACTCACCTGATCCAAGTTTGCGGGAATCTAATCGGTAATACCCTTATACATGTAGAAAAACCAGAAATAAAGGTTCACATTGGTTGTGAAAATTTAAAAGATTATTGGAAATTCTATGTAAGGGATAATGGGGAAGGAATTAAAAAAACATATTCTGAGAAAATTTTTCAAATTTTTCAAACATTAAAACCTAGAGATGAAAAGGAAACTACTGGTATTGGATTATCACTCGTTAAAAAAATCGTTGAATTGCATCAAGGTAGAGTTTGGATGGAATCAGTGATTGGAGAAGGTACAACTTTCTATTTTACCATACCAAAAAATTACAAAGCGTTAATAGCTTAGAAGCCAAATCAAGCAATCGACATAAAATTTTCGATTAAATATTTTTGATAAATTTTTGCACATCAGAGATATCATTATTAATTAAATGGTCTGGTAATGAGTTATCTTGGATTCTTAATATCTCTAATTTCGTCAGATTTGCGATTGAATATGGTAGGTCAATCAACCGATTCCCACTTAAATCGAGCTCTTCAAGACTATCTAATTTCCCTATACTATCAGGGATAGTAGTAAGGCGATTTTTACTAAGGTTTAGAGATTTCAATTGAGTTAAGCTGCTAATTGATTCAGGAACATAAGTTAATTCATTATTCCCAAGGAATAATTTTTGTAGATGACTAAAATTGCTTATGGTGTCTGGTAAAATTGAAATTTTCATTTTACTTAAGTACAACTCTAAAAGCTTATCATCCTCAAATATGTAATTATTAGAATACACGTAGATTTGATCCTGTATCCTTATTGATTTACCAGTTCTCATCTGGATATCCTCATGAATTAAATGTTTATCACCTTTTAACCAGAACAGAGTATAATGCAAATCTGGATCTGCTGACAAGTTAAGTCTGTTAATATCCTCTAAAAATCCAATGAGAATGTCTTTTTCAGTCATCATAGTATATTTTATTTTCCCCTATAAAAATTCTATTGATCGGTTAATGTCTTGAATACAATTCACCTCTGACGGTTAATTATTGTTAAATTGTTTTGACTAATTATTTAATGTAACTAATAACTAAAGAAATTCTTTGAGAAGGCTTAAATCAATATTACCACCACTTAAAACACAAACAACTTGGGAACCTTTTGGAATTGTAATCTTCTTAAAAAGTATAGCTGCAAAACTCGCAGCAGCAGCTGGTTCAACTAGAATTTTGCATCTTTGAAGTATTTGTTTAAGAGCAGTAATTATTTCATCATCAGATACAAGTACAACCTCATCCACAAATTCTTTTACATGTACTAGAGTATGTTTTCCTGCAAAAGGAGCTGCTAATCCATCAGCAATCGTATCTATTTCATCTAAATGGACAACTTTGTTTTGCTGCAAACTTTTGTACATGCCAGCAGCTCCTATGGGCTCTACACCGATAACCTTAACAGATGATTTTTTTGATTTTATTGCTGTGGCTATTCCTGATATTAATCCACCTCCTCCAACAGGAACTATGATATAATCAACTTCTGGTAAATCTTCTAATAATTCAAAACCGATACTTCCATGTCCTGCAATCATATGGAGATCATCAAAAGGATGAACCAAGGTTAGGTTCCTTTTCTTCTGAATTTCTTGCATCTTTGGTAGTAAATCCTTATTAGTACCATGAAGAATCACTTCAGCTCCATATTTTCTCGCAGCTATAACCTTACTTTTTACAGCCTTCTGAGGCATGATTACAGTACTGTTTATTCCCATTATCGCGGAGGCAAATGCGAGTCCTTGTGCATGGTTGCCGGCTGAAATTGTTATGGTTCCTCTCTCTTTTTCTTCATCTGATAATGTTGAAAGTTTGTTTAGAGCTCCTCTAAGCTTGAAAGATCCTGTTTTTTGGAACGCTTCAACCTTGAAAAATAGATTTACTTCCGTCTTATATCCCAAGGAACGGGAAGATACAAGAGGTGTTCGATGGATGTGATCGATAATAACTTTATGTGCATCTATTATATTATTTAAATTCACCAGTTGCAATTTAATTAAATTCTCCTTTTCTCTTTTAGCCCAAAATGTTTACTTGAAATATAATTTTTGTATTTTATCTCCTAAATACGTAATAGTTTGATTGAAAATTCATCAAAACCTTTCATCGAAAATTTATTGGGAATAAAGCTCTTCTAAGAATAAAATCCGAGATTTATCATAATTTCTAGTATAGACACTTGGTACTTTTATAATAAGAATCTGATATCCTATTAGATAGAATGACTCTGACTGGCATCCACTTCATTTTAACTTATACCTGCACAAGAGAATGCGATCATTGTTTTATTTATGGAAGTCCCAAAGCGAGAGGCAAATTTACAATTGAACAAATTAAAAAAATTCTAAAAGAAGGTAAAAAAATCGGTACGATAGAAATAATATATTTCGAGGGAGAAGAGCCATTTCTAGCCTATTCAGAAATGTTGGAAGGAATTAAACTTTCTCGTGAATTCGGATTCGAAGTTGGTATCGTAACTAATGGTTATTGGGCAAAAAATGAAGAAGTGGCTAAAAGATTACTTATCCCAATTGTTGAACTTGGTATCGCAAATTTATCAATTTCAGATGATGATTTTCATTTAGGTAACCAAAAGAAAAATCCCGCAAAAATCGCAGCTAACGTTGCCAGAAATCTTGGTCTTCCAATAGCCAATATTGCAATAGCCAATCCTACTGTTTCATATGATTCATCTGACCTGAAAGGCAAACCTATAATTGGTGGTGGTGTTAGATTTCGAGGTAGGGCAGTCGAAAAGTTGTCTGCCGATCTACCTAAACGTATCTGGAAAGAATTTGATTATTGCCCTCATGAAGAGCTGGTTAATCCAGAACGAGTACATATTGATCCTTTTGGAAATGTGTTTTTATGTCAAGGAATTAGCTTGGGGAATATTAATCAGATTCCATTATCTGATCTTATTCATCAATACAATCTAGAAAGCCATCCAATATTTAATTTCATTGAAAAAGGTGGACCTGCACGTCTAGCAGAAGAATACGGGATCCAAGAGGATCAATCATTTGTAGATGATTGTCATTTGTGTTTTACAGTCAGAAAAAATTTACTTACAAAATATCCGGTGTACTTATCTCCAAAATATGTTTATGGGATTAAATGAAACATGATTGGATATTTCGAAATTCACATCAAATTATACCTGAAGGGTAATAATATTGAAATTTCATTTGTAGCTATCGATATCCAGTAAGTATAAGTAAAGTTTGTATTAACAGGAGTATATTTCACTCGTGATTCTAATTGAGATCACAACAAAATATTGGAAAGCAAATTTTGTTGGAACGAGGGTAATCCTCTCTCCTGACACAAAAAAATGAAATTTCCGAATCATATTAAGGTAGGGATAATACATACACGATTGAATGGCTCTGGTTATCTTTACTTTTTACAACAAAACCGAAATCAACGATCTTCTCTTGTAACCACACATCATTAAAAAAATAGTGGACACCCCTATACAGCTCTCTGCTTATTAATTGATAATTTGTAGTCATTTCATTATAAATTGCGTAATTCACTCTCTGAGCACCATATTCCATTTTTTCAGTCCCAAAATCATAAAATTCCATTGCAATTGGATTATTTCCTAGTTCAACTGATAAATCACCAGAGTGAGAATTATTGGTGGATTTATCCATTGTATCTAATAATTTATTTGATGAAAATTTATTTTTGCTAAATATAAACAATCCATCTGATTTAAGATGTTGTTTTACTTTGGAAAATAACGTTTCCAAATTACTTGGGTGTACTATTGGAAAGGTATTCATTGGTAAAACTATGGTATCAAAATAGTCATTTTGTAGTTTTGAAGTTGTTAAAAAGTCATCATATAAAATATTTGAAGTTTGTAATTCTGGATATTTCAGTTTGTATAAATCAAAATAGAGTTGAAAATTGTCATTAACATCAATTCCGACAATCTCCTTGTTTTCAGAACCAACCCCTTCTGCAATTTTTCTTAGGACTCGACCATAGGCAGCACCTATTTCCAGAATTTTCGTAGAGTTATATTCAAATATGAAAGGAATTTCTGGATCAATTCTATTTTTATGAGAATCTCTTCTTCTCCAGAATACATCCGCCCATATTTTTGTCAGATAACTATTTGTCTTGATTTTTTCTATTGTATCGGTGGTTTGTAAGAATTCGTTCCTCTGCAAACTAGAAATTTCTTTTTGAATTTTGGAATCAGTCATTAAAAATACCAATTAGTTCCAATAATCAATCACTAAACGATCAGCGATGACTGTTAAGACAATTATGATTATGTAACGTGAAAATATTCTTTTGTACCATTTTTTCCTCATTACAGATCTTCTTATTTCTTTTTGCCTTTCAAAATTTTTTATATCATCTTTCAGTCCTTCAACTACACTTTTATTTCTTTTCTTTGCGATTTTTCTTTTCTCACTGGTCTCATCATCTTCAGATTTGTCTGTTAATGGCTCATTTATTAGAGCAATCTCGAACCGTTGGGCAATTTTCAAACATACCAAATAAACTTCAATTGCCTCATCCAATTCTTTAAGAGAATCTGGATCCACTTTTTTATTGACCAAGGATCGATAAGCTTGATGGTGTTGTTTTGTAACTAATTCTGCAGATGTTGTATCAATTATTAGTTCTCCATCCCTTTCAATCAACAGATTCATATTTAAATTGAATAGTTTTATTTCATGTTCAAATTTGTCACTTTTCATTAAGCTCAGGATCTTAATTTAGTGAATTTCTTATCATTTTTGATGACATCGCATTATATTCTCTTTAACCTTACTTTTCTTTTAGCTTTTTCGTCAGGATTATGAATCCTTTTGAAATACCATCATATAGGATATCTATGGATACAAATGCAAAATTTGTTGAATTTTTGACTAATACTGTTAATGTATCTTGCCTTGTTTGATTACCATTTGTCAATTTATCAATCAGAGTCGGAAGTCCGGTGATTTCCCTTAGGGGAGCAATTTCAGTCAGAATATTTTTTCCAATTATTTTCTCCTGAATTAATTCTTCTAATCCGGTTACTTTTGTACTGTACCTTGTTACAATGTGGTTCTTATCTACTACAAATTCACCCTCTATACATGCCTTTATGATATCATTAGGAATATCTGATAAATCGTAGACATCAAATAATCTCAGATTAATAATACAATCCAAACATATCCCATGGCTATCATCTTCTGATATTTGGTGTCCCTGATCGATAGTATGATCATCAAAATACTGATCACACCAAGCACAATGAATTTTCACGTTATATCACGGTAATATCGATATAGATCGATGTTAATTTCACTATTTTCATACTTAGTGATAAGAAATATTTTTGTGCCAAAAAAAATAAGATTATCATTTATTTTGTTTGAAAATTAAGTTTTATTTTCTTTTAAGGATCATAATACGATTACTATTGTTCCGAGAACACAGATTAAAACACCCATTAATTGCTTGCGTTTAATCAGTTCAACACCAGTCATATAACCAATTAGAATCGCAAATATCGGATTTGTGCTTGATATAGGGGTGGGAATTGCTGCTCCAATTCTTTGGACGGCAATAAAAAAGATACCAGCTCCAAAGGAATCTCCTAGTAATCCTGAAAATCCAAGGTATTTTATTGATCTTATGGTTTCTTCTTTGGTCGATTTTAACCTCTCCACATGATTTACAGTTAAATAATAGAGTATAATTCCCTCGATACATAATAGGAAATTACGTATACCGAGAAGACCAAGACCATCTGTACCATCAATAATCAATATTTTTCTTATGAAATAAATTGAGGTTCCCCAACCTAGAGCCGCAAATAAACCAAATATAAGAGTTTCAAATGCAAATGAACCTGATTCACCTCCACTAGTCACCAGCATGACGCCGATAATTATTATTATTGTGCCAAAAATAATTATGTATTGAACTTGTTCTGTTCCAGTAATGACCAAAATAACTGTGGCAAATAACGGATAGACCGAAGCTATCGGTAATAAAATATTTACTGGATATTTTCTCAATCCCAACAAGAAGAAACCATCACCCATTATGATTAATAGTGAGCTGATGAAAATATATGGAAAAATATCTGATTCAAAATAAATTGTTATACCTCTCAAACCTTTCCAGATTAAAGCGATTATTATCAATACGGGAAATCCGAAGATAGAACGAATTGAAATAGCTAGAGCAGGGTTCTGTTTGATCATGCCAACTTTAAGTACGTGAGAATTTATACCCCAAGAAATCGCAGCTACCAAAGCCAGAAATACACTAAAATAAGGTTCGATCAAACATTTTCAATTCCATTTTGATCACACCATCTATCGTTATTAAAGTAAATTTTCGGGAACTATTAAATTGATTAATCACCCAGCTATTGGGGGTCGGTGATAAAGTATTCTTATTCATTTGGTTGTAATAATCTTTCTATCCTGTCTAAATATTCATCCATTTTATGTTCTTTAGGAGTATGACCCAATATTAAATTCCCTACTAAACTAACAGCCGCCTCAATCTGAGTCTGATCTATGGTTTCATTACCTGTAATGTCCAAATTATCATCAATGCCTACAAATTGATCCACATGTACGTAATGTTGTTCTTTTGATAATAGGTAAGGTACAGGATCATTTTTGTTGACAATACGCACACTTAAGTTGATCAACGAGCCATGCAAATCCTTGAAACTTGAGTTTCCAACAGGTGGACTGCCAAAAGTATACAATTCAATATTGGATTTGCTGAATGTTTTTTTGATGTTGATAGCTGTTAGTGTTGCTAGTCCACCTCCAAGGCTGTGGCCACCAATTATTATCTTGTAGCTGTCATTTGCGATATTTTTTGCAATAAACTTTATCACTGCATTATTAACCGTATTACGAACGGAACATGATGCTTTTCTGAAACCTTCATGAACTTGTATTTTATCCTTTCGTAAAAAGATCAGATCAAGCAATCTCTTATACCAGGGTTTGCAATCAAAATTTCTTTGTTTAAAATGTAAATCAATGCTAGCATCACGTGCCCCCTGTGTTCCTGGGAATGCAATATAAAGAGTATTATCCTTGATAGCTATCAATACCTGAGTATCAGTGTTTTCATTATTTATCGGTACTACATCCGAGTAATCTGGCAATTCAATCTCTTTTTTTTCGTCGATTTTATTTGCTTCTTTAATAAGCTTTGCAATGGCTAGACTTCTGGATATTAATTCCAAGGGTGGTGTATTACTCATAGAAATCATCAGTTTTGGGTAACTCCAAATATACCCAAGTATGACAATAGTGTAGGGTTTATAACTATATTGCCATTTTATTATCTACCCATATACCAATTTTCCCTTAAAAATTTGCATTTAAATTGGGTTTTAAAACAATTAATTGATAAAATTACATAACTTAACAATATCATGGCTGAAGTATACTCTGTTAGACCAGAATTATATGATAAACT
>CAZRLL010000183.1:0-7668 GCA_964600735.1 uncultured archaeon | reverse complement strand
TAACAGTATATATATGATCATAATTGTATATATTATACAATCTTACTTTTTCTGCAGCTCTTGTTTGATGTCACTATCCTCTTTCGAGTAACAAGGACATCATTATAACTAAATATTTTCGATTAGGAGTTAAATGGCATATACTTCTACAACTTCGGTCTCCAAAATTTTACGTACAAATGATGGGGAAAGAGAATTTTGAAGATTTTCGACTTGTTTCTCATTCTCAAAAAATATTCGAGATTCTTGAATAATAACAAATGAGACTTTGTATCCATTCCAAAGATCAATGTTGACAGGAAGTTCTGTTACTGAAATAAAATCCAAATCTTGACGTCCATAGTATTTCCCTACAATTGGCACATGCATAGCAATTACTGCATTTTCAGGTGCATTTTCATTTACATAAAAAATTGCTTCACGAAGATAATAATCGTATACACTGTCTTGTGGAAAATAATATCCGGCTTTATCTGATCCCCCTCCAAGTTCATTTACATACATTCGATAATAAGGTGACACTGCAATTCCAACAACAAATGAGTGGAGACAAGTAATGATTATGATTGATATGGCTATCCCTTTAGATATTTTCATTTTTGGTTTTTTATATTTCCTTGGGATATTAGAAACTAGCCAATCTGAAAACCTTAAGATTCCATTAGCAGATAATAAAACAAATGCTGGTATCATTACTAGTATATACCGTGAAAATCCACCGGTAATTGAAAATATGATTAAAGGAATCAATATCCAGAGTAACAGAATCATATATGGACGGGTTCGATATTTCACGCTATACCCTATTCCAATTAAAAGAATGACCAAGAACAATATCGGAGTTTTCACAAAAATAAATAGAAGAAACCAATAAAGTGGTCTAAAACGAAATAAATTATCCATCATTATCCTACCAGTGCGAGGAGGATATGGCCTGGTGTGGATTATGTAATGATTGAATATTTTCACTAATGAAGAGGGAAGAAATATTGGGAAGTTGATTAGAAAGAATATTAACAAAGCTGGGGGTATGCATATTCTAGCAACTTTTTTAGCCCGGGGGAGAACAGAATTTTCGTGATACATTTTATACAGGATCAGCAAAAATAAAACCAATATAATAGCAATATATTTTGATGTAAATGCAAAACCAACGCATATTCCTGTGGGCTGTAAATAGCGAATATCTTTTAGGCTTTTTATAAAATAAAAAACTGACATTATCCAAAAAAAAGTGAGAAGAGAGTCTTCTTTAGCAATTGTGGCGAATGAAATTGCAGGTATATCAACAGCCCAAAGAAGACTGGCTAAAATTCCTGTTGGTTCATTGAATAGTTCCCTTCCCAGATAGAATATGGGATATATTGTCAAACTAGCCACAAATACATTGGGAAGTCTGACTGCAAATTCTGTTTCTCCAAATAAAATTATTGATAAAGTAATAAGTAGCTTCATCAATGCAGGATGTTGCGCATTTGCAGAAAAATCCAGATTTCTATAATCTTGAGTTGCTAGGACCTTAAGAACTTCGTCCTCACTAAGTCCATATTCACTGATCAAAAGGATACGTAATAAAAATGCTAGTACGACTGATAAAAATAGAATTATTTGAATGTACAGAGTTTGTTTTTGAAGATAAGCCAATTCTAATTCCCGGCCTTTCATTTTATTGGTGGATTAACCAATATAATCCAGTATTGCTCCAGAATAACATTTCATCGTTTTAGGATGTCTAAATGTAGGTTAGTCATATAATTAATCTTTCTATAAAGATCATCAAGATAGTTAAGATACTAATTCATCAGTATTTCATCCCTCAATTCGGAGCACGATACTAGTAATTATTCAATGGTGTATGGTTCAATGTAGATATAAAAATTCAAGAAAACAATAGAAAGTCATTAGTACCGGTGAAAAATTCCCAAATAGAAGAAATTACTGTTGCCGAATTATATTCAGCACATTTAATTCTTGAATCGCTCTAGATATGTTCTAAAAGTTAAATGAAATCTTTGTAAATCTATCAAACCGCGTAAATAAATTATTAGTAATGCTGTTGAAGTCACAATCATTGTAAGTCCAGCAAAAGCATATATTATTAAGTCAATTGAAATATTCAAGTCATTGGTTGATCCGTTAGTGATCTCTTGCTTAATTTGGAATAGCAATCTGTCGAATCCCCAAATTGTGGAAAGAACGATATAAACCCAAAAACCGATTTTTTCTTTTTTATGCTTGCTTTCTACCAAATAATACACTGCAAAAAATGGTAAAACAGTGGTAATGTGACCAATGCCCCCTCTTGGCTCAAGGAGATTATTAACCATTAAGATGATAGTGAATTTTTCTAATGGTAATAAATCTTTTTCCAAAATCAAGATAATAGTTGTAACTACCAGCGCTAGAAGCCAGAAAAGTGTCGGGAAGCTATCAAAACCAATTGGTGAAAAAATAACATCTAATACTACAGAGTATGATAATCCTCCTCTTTCCTGCGTCCGCCAGAATAACACATCAAAATAATCGATGAGAATGTGCAATACAGGTATATGATAGAATAAAATCCAAAGCATTAGATATAGCGAATATTTTATCTTTCCCCCCAGCTTCATAATTGACATGACTAAAAATGGAGCTATGAAAATAGGATAGAGTTTTATTGAAAATCCTGCGGCAATAAATCCAGCACTCCAGAAGTATTTTTTTTTATGCCATAAATAAACAGCTATTATAATTGTAGATAACGTTCCTAAACTGCCATGATTATTCAAAGTATCAATAAAATTTAATGGTAAAAAGAAGAAAAATGAAACCAAATAAACTGCTTTTTTATCCTTAATGCCATAATCTACCAGAAGATAATAAAACGTAATTCCACCAAAAACTGATAAAATCCAATAGGGAAAATTCATGAAAATTGATAGCCACAAATAAGACTTTACAGGAGATAGCATGTAGGCAGCTATCCAACCATAAACACTCAAAACAGGATATTCATTGGAAGCAAAATCCCTATATGGATATAAACCATTATCATATCCAATCCCCCAATTTATATGGTTGTAATAATCAATATATGGATCAATTGGAAGGAGATACAAGCTCATTTGTAGAAGAATGTAAAAGATACCCTGAATAATAACCAAGTTGAGATACTTGTATTCTTTCCTCTCGTCATTCGATTCTACCTTCTCCACTATTTTTTCTAAGAGAGAATGATTTTAATTTCTTTCTTTATATATATAAAAAAAATAAGTTTTTAATGGATCACAAATAGTAAATTGGTTTGTAGTCTTAGTTAATAATCAATATTAAATTTTAATCTTAATTCACTAATTATCCATAGAACCACTTTTGTATGATAGATTCAATACAAATCTTTCTCAATTAATTTAAGTAATAATAGGGGATGATTATAATCCATATAGATGTTTTTTTTAATTTTTTTAATTTCAAAGGATTTGAATAAAAAATAACTATTGATTGTCAATTAAATAATCCATTCCAATAAAATGAAATTGTATTAACAATAGGAAAAGGAAGTATGAATACCTGACATATCTAATTTGAAACAAAGGAGCTTTTTTCTTGAGGAGTAAAAGTACAATAATGATATGTAAAACCAAACCACTGAAATATATAACAATGAACCAATTGGATCCAATTATATTTCGTATATCATTTGGGACCATCCAGTGGATTTTAAAAATGCCGATTATTGGTAAATAGGCATAATTCCAAGCCAGTTGTGTATTTGTTATAGATTGAGATTGTTCACGTTTATATTCAATCCATAGTATTAGCAATATTGGCAGATATTGGATGAAAAATGCTTTATTCAAAAGGAAAAAAATGATATATCCTAAAATGATAGTCTCCAATACTCCAATCTCTGAGATTTCACTTTTCCACAAGCGATATGCTAATAATAACAATAGTAAAATAAGCACCATTGTTAAAAATATTAAAACAACTGATGACACAATATCTGCAGTTTCTTCACCTAGTAAGTATTTATTAATTTCATATGTGCTCCAATACAGGCCCGCGGTTATTGAAAATCCATTTGGTAGCCTATTTACATGATATAATATTGCATGATCAATTAAGCCTTGAAAATTTAATAATGATGCAATCAGAAGGATGGGAAATCCAATTATAATATTCCCGACAATGTATTTTTGTAAATTTCTGTAATCGATTTAGAGTAAATGGATTTATTACTTGAAATGGATTTTTACTTAGTATCTATTGTAAATATCTTTTAAAAACTAGATGAAATTTATTAAATTCCTTTAATCTACGCAAATAGACGAATAATATTGTTACTGTAAATATCATTATAATTGTATTAGAGATTCCTCTTACATACATATTTTCTCTAAATTCAAACAAAAACCGGTCAGAGCCATATAATGTTAAAAGAAATATATAGACCCAAAAACCAAATTTTTCATTTTTATTTTTACTTTCGACTAAAAAGTAAATTGCAAAAATTGGTAACACAGTGACAATATGGCCTATCCCGCCTCTTGGTTCTAAGAGATTATTGACCATTAAGATTATGGTAAATTTTTCTAATAGCGATAGATCGTACTCCAATATCAAAATTAAAGTTGTTAGCATAATTGCTATTAGCCAAACGATGGTTGGAAATGCATCAAGCCCAAATGGAGAAGCAATTATTTCAAGGGGTTTAGAAAAAGATAAACCCTTTCTAGTTTTGGTTCTGGCAAATAAAACAGCAATATAATCTTGAAAAATGAACAAGACAGGTATGTGAAAGATTATTATCCAGAAAAATAAATATATTGAATATTTAATTTTTCCTCTAAACTTATTAATCGACATTATCAAAAATGGAGCAATGAATATAGGATAAAGTTTAATTGAAAAACCTGCACCAATAAATACAGAACTCCAGAAATATTTCTTTTTATGCCATAAATAAACTGCGATTATGACTGTAGATGATGTCCCTAAACTGCCATGATTATTTATAGTATCAATCATATTCAAGGGTAAAAAGAAAAAAAACGAGACTAGATAAACTGCTTTTCTATCATCTATTCCATAATCAACTAGAAGATAATAAAATGCGATACCTCCAAAAACTGCTAAAATCCAATAGGGTAAATTCATAATGGTAGAAAGCCAAAAATAGGATTTGCTTGGTGATAGTTTGTAAGTAATGATCCAACCCCACACACTTAGAACGGGATACTCATTAAAGGCATAATCTTTATATGGAAATAATCCATTTTCAAAACCAATTCCCCAATTAACATGGTTGTAGTAATCACTTTTGGGTTCGATGGGAAGCAGAAATAAGCTCATTTGCAGAAGTATATACAATATCCCTTGTATGATGACTAATTTGAGATATTTGGATTCTCTTCTCTCAAAATTTGATTCTACAAATTCCATCAATTTTAGGCTCTCTGAATGATTTTAAATTATTTCGGTTGCATCCTGAAGATTGAGAATTAGTTAAAGATATTCTATATTAACATTAGCCTTGTCTTTTACTATGTAATAATTGTATCTATTAATTGATTAAATGCTGCTTACAGACATAGACATGCAATTATTCACTCAATTGATCCTATAAAATAATTATTAAGTTTAGAAAAATATTGACAATCTATGGAAACATTAGCAATGTCTATTTGCATCAAGCTATCTTTTTAAAAATGAATTGCTTATAACAAATTTGTAATAATAATGGAGTGTAGGAGATACTCTAAATGATCTCGCAAATTACAATAATTGTATTTTTAATTTTGGGGGTAATCTATACCTTTGTAAAAAAGGATAGAGGATTCATAAAAGACTGGAGTCCATTTTTATTGCTGTGGTTTACTTACGAGCAGATGCGAAGTATTGCAGGTAAACAGGATTCATTTCGAATATTATTACGTCCGGATGATGTCCGACTAAAATTTAAAGCACAAACCACAGAGTGATCCAAGATAATTATTCAATTTATTTGAATTTATTGCATAAATAATGAAATTGCAAAAAGTTCACAACTCAAGAATTAAAGCTATGATTACTTATTACTAAAAAACAGAAACAAATCAAACAGCGAATTCAAAATGGATATATGCATATTTAGTGCAATTGGATTTAATTGATTTCAATTGTTATTCCATTGTATAATGAAGAAGACGTTGTAGATAAACTAATTGACATTCTATTTGAAGTTATGACAAAAATCAATCATGAATTTGAAATAATCATAGTAAATGATGGATCAACAGATAATACATTAACCAGATTAAATATGAAAAAAGAGAGTTCTTCATTAGATAGATTGCGGATTATAAATTTAAGATCTAACTTTGGGCAAACACCAGCATTACTTGCTGGATTTTCACAAGCAAAAGGCGACATAATAGTCTCTATGGATGGAGACTTGCAAAATGATCCAAAAGACATTCCTAAATTATTAAAAAAAATGGAAGAGGGATATGATGTTGTTTGCGGATGGCGCAAGGATAGAAAAGATTCTTTTCTCAAAAAATATCCTTCAAAATTCTCAAATTATTTAAATAGAAGGCTGAATGATCTAGATATTCATGATTCGGGCTGTACGTTCAGAGCATATATCTCCGAAGCTGCTAAAGGTTTGAATCTGACTGCAGAAGGTCATAGATATATTCCAGCGATTCTGAAATATCAAGGTTATAGAGTGACTGAAATCGTAGTACAACATCATTCGAGAGAAACAGGATCCTCAAAATATGGTTCTGGGCGGCTATTTCGGGGATTTATGGATCTAATCTCATTAAAACTATTTTATAATTACAGAAGTAGACCATTTTTATTATTTGGTAAAATTGGTTTACCGTTATTTATCATAGGTTCATTACTCAGTGCGTATCTAGTATTTAATCGATTGGTATATGGTGAAGATTTGTCGGATAGACCACTATTCTTCATATCGGTAATGACAATCATAGCTTCTCTGCAGGTAATATTGACCGGATTTATAGCTGAATTATTTGTACGGGAAACCTCAAAAGCATCTGACACATATAAAATCAAGGAAGAGTTATGAAACTATTACTCCACTTTTTTGGAAAACGAGAAAAAATTATGAAGTGTTGCCGTGTAAATGAAAATTATTCCAATAGTAATAATTTTAGCGTTGATATATCCAATTTCAAGTAAATCAACACCAGTGTACATAAAAATATTTGTCAGGATTAATCCATTTATTGATACAGTCACAAATTTTCTAAATTGTTTGGACCAAGCTCCTGGTCGATTTCTGAATACAAATATTTTATTCATTATAAATTTTGTAATTACTGCAAATAGATAGGAAATAGTTGCAGAAATGATGTAATACAGATTGATTAACTCGACAAGCACAATCAACAGTGCAACATCTAATAAAGTAGCAAATAATGAAATCATCATATATCTTATGGGTTTTTTGAAACGGACCCAGTTTTGATTGATATAACCTGCAACCATTTCTATTTTATCTCCCAGTCAATTCAATTATTAAGTTTAGATTAATGCGGTGATATATCTACTCCAAAATAATCTTAATTTTATTCTATTCCGTTATGAAATTTGTATTAATTATTTACTGATATTTGCTAACCGTTCATTCAAAGCTTTATAATCATGTACTATTTTGTACATTTTATTCCA
>CAZRLL010000182.1:0-7699 GCA_964600735.1 uncultured archaeon | reverse complement strand
GTGGAATAAAATGTACAAAATAGTACATGATTATAAAGCTTTGAATGAACGGTACTTGTGTATCATCAGAGGAAGAAGTGGCTCTTAAAGTTGATCCTAATTCTGAAGATATGATAACTGATCATGTTGGTGGTACAGGCAACCGATCTATCATTTCCTTTAATTCTGCACTTATTGGTTCGTTTTCTTCTTCGATTATTTCAATCTCTCCAGTAGTATCCTTTTTTATGACATATAGAACTTCCTGAAGATTAGGATTGGCTTCAGGAAAATCAGATCTCATATGTCCACCCCTACTCTCTTCTCGTTTGATAGCAGGATTTACAGCGAATAATGCACAATGAATTAAATTTCTAAGGTCTAAGGATACATGCCAAGATGGGTTATATTTCCTACCTCCATCAGCTTTTGCTCTCATTATCCGAGCTTTTAATTGAGTTAATTTGTCCAATGCTGTTTCCAATCCATCTTTTGTGCGGATAATACAATACTCAGACATTACTTTTTGTAATTCTTCATGCAAAAGGAAAGGATTTTCGGTATTTGCCTTATCAAAGGGTGATAATGTGTATTCAAGAGATTCTTTTAGCAATATTTCTGATATTTCAGAATATTCTGATATGGTTTTGGCATGTTTTGCAGCTGCGGTTCCTGCTCGAGCACCAAAAACGATAATGTCAGCCAATGCGTTTCCTCCCAATCGGTTTGCACCGTGTAAACCTCCAGCACATTCTCCTGCAGCAAATAAACCAGTTAGAGAGCTACTACTATCATCAGGTTTGACCCTCACCCCCCCCATCAGATGATGAGCTGTCGGAGCAACCTGCATAGGTTCCTTAGTGATATTTACACCTGCCAGTTTATGGAATAGATGATACATTGAGGGTAATTTTTGAAGTATGTATTCAGCAGAACGAATACTGGCAATATCAAGAAATACTCCCCCAGTGGGTGCACCACGTCCAGCTTTAACCTCATCCAAGATTGCTTGTGCGACCACATCTCGGGTCAATAATTCCGGTGGTTTTCGAGCAGTCATGTCACCATCTTTCCATCGATTTGCCTCTTCTTCTGTGGGAGCATAACTATCTTTGTACTTATCAGGAATATAGTTGAACATAAACCTTTCACCCTTATTATTCTTCAAAATCCCACCTTCACCACGAACTCCTTCAGT
This sequence comes from uncultured archaeon, assembly GCA_964600735.1. Lineage (GTDB taxonomy): Archaea > Asgardarchaeota > Heimdallarchaeia > Heimdallarchaeales > Kariarchaeaceae > LC-2. The sequence continues at coordinate 6,522 of CAZRLL010000182.1, read as the reverse complement.
AACTAACAATCCTTCTGCGCTTTTTGGATAAGCAGTTCCTGTTGGATGGAATTGAATGAATTCCATATCGACCAGTTCCGCACCTGCTTCAAAAGCAAGAGCAATACCATCGCCTGTACATTCCAAGGAATTAGATGTGATTTTGAATAACTTGCCAACTCCGCCACTGCCAAGAATTATCGCCTTGGTTTTAAAACAGATCATTTCTCCAGTATTTCGGTCAAAACCAAAGGCTCCAATTATCTCATTGTCATTCTGTAGTAATTTTGTGATAGTATGCTCCATATACAGTTCCACATTCTCATGATGAATCACTTTTTCCTCAAGAGTACGGATCATCTCAAGTCCGGTTCTATCTCCTACGTGAACAAGACGAGCATATGAATGACCTCCAAAGTTACGTTGCAATATCTTTCCCTCAGGAGTACGATCCCAGACCGAACCCCAACGTTCTAACTCCAACACCCTCTCGGGTGCTTCCTGTACCAGGATCTCAATTAGTCGCCAGTCACCATGATATCCACTCCCTTTATAGGTATCTTTAAAGTGAACTTCCCAATTATCTTCAGGTATAACGTTACCATATGATGCAGCCACTCCACCCTCCGCCATAACTGTATGTGCTTTTCCCAGTAGAGATTTACTTACGATGGCAACCGATACATCTTGTTCTGCAGCTGCGATGGCTGCTCTTAAACCTGTACCACCTGCTCCTATGATGAGAACGTCAATTTCTTTGAACTTTAACCCGGCTAAATCTGCATTCATATTGCTCATATCTCAAAGCCAGCAACAATTAATTTTATTATATTATTTGTGCAATTTAACTGAATTATTAATGGATCTACGTAGAAAAAAAAGATTTCGCTATGAAAATTAGATATTAACTCATCTTGTATGTCGTAAGATTAAACTTCATGGCTTTAGAAATAATTCAAGAATTCTAGCATTATTTATCTTTGTTTAGTAAATTAAATTCTGGATATTTTAACGTAAATTCAATTTTTAGCATATCCATCAAATTGCTATCATGATAGTTGCCATTCATAAATCGGACTTGTCTACGTTTTCCAATATCTTTGAAACCTGCCTTACGATATACTTTTACTCCACGTATATTTCCCTCAAAGTATTCCAATTCAATCCTGTTTAAATTTAAAATATTAAATCCAATCGCACACAATGTAATTATAGCATCAGTTCCATAGCCTTTTCCCCACTGATCTTTCCTATGAATTGCTATTCCTAGGTTTGAGCTACGATTTAAAGTATCCACTGCATGTAATCCACAAGTACCTAGCCATTTACTATCATGTGTTTCAATTGCAAAAATGTAACCTCTACCACTATTTCGAAGTTTCCAGGTGTTTTTTATCCATTCCTCTTCTTCTTGACGGGAATTTGGAAGAAGAGTTGAGAGGAAATACTTCAATTCAAGATCATTCCAATATTTCATTATATTATCTAAGTCAGAAAGTTCCAAGCCACGTAATTTTACCTTAGTTCCATAATACACAGATTTCTGATCAATTTAAACTTAATATAGATTTCTAATAGAAAATCGATCAAATAATCAATTATATTTATTTTAATTTTTTTAACAAATAGTGTAGATTTCTAAAATTGATCCTTATTCATGAATGAAATGTTAATGAAAGGTAGTTTTTTCAAACTTGATCAGAAAAATATCTATAATGATTGGGAATTTCTCAATCAATGAGTCAACATCAGTGCTTCTTACATAAAGAAGAACCTGTACCAAGTGAAAATACGTGTGAAGACTGTAATAAGCCAATTTGTTCCTCACACACACATGGGTATTTGGAGGAAAACGACGCGACAGCATTATTGTGTCCAGTATGTTATGAAGTGAGACTTGAAAATGAGAAGAAAAATGTAGAGATGAATGAAAAATCCCCGATTATTAATATTGTATTAATCGTAGGTTTCATTGGAGTTGTCGCACTACTACTCTTTCTCAGTTCATATTTGATGTAAATTTCATGGGATAAGCCATTCTTTTAGAATCAAGTTATTTGTAAATCTAGACGGGTAACACTTCCTCTTTATTTTGATGAAACTTCATAATAAAGCAAATTGAGAATAATATACTTAATTTTTCTGATTAATCAAATAGAAGATATTTCAAGATTTCTTTAATCCAATTTTTAATTTCAATACATTGTACGAACCATACTTTGTTATATAACCAAAATTGATATTGATTAATAAACAAGGAAATCAAACCAAAATGTATGATAACGAAGAAGATTCTTCCATTGAAAAAACTGATGAGCAATCCGATACAAGAGAAATGTGGCCTGTCGTGTGTTCTGATTGTAGTGTAGAGACTGAAGTTCCCTTTAAACCTGATAACGAACGACCAGTCTATTGCAGAGACTGCTATAGAAAACATCGACCTCCAAGAAGAAGGTATTAATAGGAAAATAATATTATTAATATAAAATCATCAGGTGATTTGATAAATTCGATGTTCAATCTATAAAAACTAATTAAAATTCCACTCGAGATGCATAAAAGCAAGATTACTCACAAAGTGTATCAGAGAGGAGCTGTGTTTGACAGAAGTTTTGAAGCTTCTCAAATAAGTTCGGCATAATAAACACCACTTATAAACTAGAAATTGGAACCCATATTGTGGAGAATGGAGCAATCGAATTATTTGATGGCTCTCAAGATCCAGGAAAAAATGCTCTTTGGCTTTTATTACTAGCAGTTTTTATTGATTTATTTGGATTTGGACTAATCATACCCATTTTACCCTTTTTAGCCAAAGATCTGGGTGCATCAGATTTTGATTATGGTCTAATTATTGCATCCTACTCTTTGATGCAATTTATCTTTGCTCCTCTATGGGGATCGATTTCTGACAAAACTGGAAGAAGACCTGTTATTCTTATTGGTGTTGGTGGCTCAAGTATTGGTTTTGTAATATTTGGATTAGCTACTAACCTCTGGATGATATTTTTTGCAAGAATCGTTGCAGGAATATTTACAGCAGCCACCCTAACTACAGCGATGGCGTATATTTCAGATTCGACCCCCCCGAAAAATAGAGCCAGCTCGTTTGGTTTGATATCTGCTGCATTTGGGTTGGGTTTTGCCTTAGGTCCTGGTATAGGTGGAATACTATCCAAATCATCATTTATGGGAATTTCAGGTCATGCCCTGCCATCTTACTTTGCAGCATTAATGTCGTTAATCAACTTCATTGGTGCCTTCTTTTTCTTGCCAGAGACACTACCAAAAGTAAAACGAGGATTGTCAAATAAAGAAAAAACATTCTCTACCGCAATTATGAGAAAAATTGCTGAAATCCCAAATGCTCGTTTATACATATCAATCTTTGCACTATCAAGTTTTGGATTTAGTAATCTAATCGCTTCATTCGCCTTATACGCACCCCGAGTTGATGAGTCAATTGATGAAATAAAATTAGGCTACTATTTTATGTATGCTGGATTTCTTTTAGTATTTAGTCAGGGTATATTAATTCGTCCACTTTTGAAAAGATTTGGTGAAGAATTCCTTGTCAAGCTGGGGGCAATATTCATTCTGATTGGATTTATCACTATCCCTCTTGCGCCTAATTTCTTTTGGATGTTTGTGACGAATACTCCGATATTGCTTGGGATTTCATTTTTGAACCCAGCATTGAATAGTATGTTGAGTAAAACTACTCCTCGGGAGGATCAAGGTTCAGTTATGGGAGTAAACCAAGGATTTGCTTCACTTATGCGTGTAATAGGACCAATTATTGCAGGATACCTTTTAGGAGAGAATAATCACTACCCATTTTATTTCGGTGCAATTATTTTTGCTATAGTTTCATTAATTACTGTTTTAAAAATTGGCTCAACCACTGAGAATATATTAATTTTAGAGGAGAGGCAAAATGTATCAATTTCAGATTGATTTTTGTTTCTAAACTTAGTAGTGCATTTATAATTTAAGGAATAGGAAATTTATCCTTCTATTCTGAATTGCTCAAATTTATCATTATTAAGATCTTAGTGAGTCATCTTAATCTTAACACTTCGTCAAAAAATATGAGAAATTACCTGACGTTAAACTTACTTGACTGAACAGAGGAAAAATCACAATGCCACAAAGGATATTTACAACTAGCTATATTAACCCCTCAAGTTTTAAAATGACTCGAATAATATTATTCTAATGGAACTCAAAAAAAGCGACTCCATGAGTGATATACTTTCCTCGTTAAAAGATAAAACCGTTGATATTGTTTTAAGTAATGGTAAAAGTTATAATGGAAAAATAATTGACATAGGACATCATATTGTCTCATTGGAACAAAGAGGAAATAGATCCTTTTTTGATGCGATAATAAAAATTGAAGATATTTCAGCTGTTGAAGTACAAGCACGTGGCTTGTAATCTTACGATTAATACTTTAGTTCTTCAAATTATTGCAAAGAATAATTAATTGTAATACTTCGTTAAATGTATGTTCTATTATAAGATCCAAAAGGAATCTCGGTTCCAATTCAATTAATGAGCTCAACTCGTCATCCTTCATAACTTGCTAAGTTAAGTAAAATTATAGTTCCTTATTAATCTGATACTACACAATTAAAATTATATATAGATCGAATGTTTTCTTAATAATTTGCATAAAATTATTTGGTTGAGTTTTCGATCAAAATTCTTTCAAAAATGTCCTCAATATTCGTTGAGTAGATAATTGAGTTCTCATATAATAATTCAATTTTGGATATTAATTGAGGATAGGCTTTGGGGTTTTGGAAGAAATCTTCAATTATTATTTCCCTATCCTCAAACAATTTTGAGAATTCAACTATTGATTTTATTATCTCCAAATCACTTGTGTATCTATCCATCATCCTAGCAGGTCTGAAATAGGTAATTTTACCTTCACAAATTTTACAGTTTGGATCTCGATTATTAGCTCTTAGCTTTGTACAATAGAAACAATCTATAGTTATCCCTTGATGCATATTTATGTGAAAATTATAAATTTAATAAAATGTTCTATCAATATATTGGAATATGGAGCATATTCATTTTTAAAACAATAATAAACTGTGACAACCGACCTAGCTCATCTTTCGTAAATTCAATAAAATTTCTTATGTCTAAACATATTAATTGATTAAAGATATTAATTATCCATTTAAAATGGATATAATATAGTCCTATGTCTTAATAGGCTATCGCCACATACCCAGATATAACAATCGGCATTATCCATGATATGATCAATAATTACCGATCTAAACCTAAGGAATTTTCATGTTCAATTCACGAGGTTCCATTATTGCAACTCTCATTGCATGTTTGATGTACAGATTGATATTTGATTGTTGTAATTTTTCAAGAGTTGAGCTTCCCTCTACCAGATTAACACTAACATTGTCTTGCAATTCTTGTAATTCAGCATGGTATCTATCGTATAATGTTTCTTCTTCAATACTCCCGATTTGTACACTAAGATTCTCCACTGTATCATCAAGTCGATCGGTGTCTGCAATAGATTCAAAATTTGCCTTCAAAAAGAGAACACGAATGTGGAGCATTTTCATTCCATATTTGGAAGTAAATTCAAGTAATTTATCAATATTGGCCCGAATTTCATTCTTCACATCATCCTTATTATAAGCCTTGAATTCTCCAAATAATAATTCGCAAAGGTGAAGAAATGAGAGAATGGTAATTTGAATATCTATAATATCCCGGTTTGCAATATCCTCAAATTGATCCATTGCACGGGCTTTCTCGCGAATGCGATGACAAATAGTAATATTGAGTCGGAACCAATAGTAAGTTAATTCGAACCAAAATTAAGTTTGTGAATCAATATATACACTTTTTTATTTGCATGAATTTATTTTTTAGTATTCAACGCATTTTTTTTTCGCAATGACATCTATAAGTGGTCGACAACTTGTAAAAATGCGTATAATCGTGATTAAACGCAATAAATTGTAGTCCATTTGTGTTTGTTAAACTTAATTCAGGTTCTGAATATTTCTATTCGTTAGTGCTTCTTCAAATTTTTTGGCTTTTAATGACTTGTTAATGTATTGAATTTGATGGTTTATACGTTCTGCACTCTGTGATTTATTATCAGTGTTATAATGACCCATTTCTTGTCATTCCATCAATCGATTGTGGAATTTTTTCTTACTTAGCAATTGCTAATTTATTTTAAAAAAATAATTGGTTTTTTACAAGTTGAGATAGAAGATTGGAAATATGAGGAAGGAGCTCTTTTTTTTGTACGAATTACGATTAGAGATTTTGAGCAAAAGACGCATTTCCAAGAATTTTATAGTAGGGGGAATTTTGTTATTGAGTAAGAAATTGTCTAATTAATTATATTGCGTCTTTTGAACATAATACGATCATTTTCGAACACTTTTCGAATACATATTTCTAATATTCTAGAATATTTTGCAGTTTGATCGATCCAGTCAATGTCTTAGCTAATCTTTTCATCAATTAATTAATCACTAGATC
>CAZRLL010000181.1:0-7745 GCA_964600735.1 uncultured archaeon | reverse complement strand
TCTGGAATAACGATAACATTGTATTTTTTATGGCATGTTCACTCGTTTTGGAGAGTAATAATTCACTACCATGGGGCTAATTTACATGAGATTGTACTAATTGACCTTGGGATAATTAAAATAGATTTCCTATCAGTCGCAGTGGTATCATTGACCTTATTCTTTTTTGTTTTATCATTCATGATTGGACAAATATCTTTACATTTCATGACAAGGCAATTTCGCAAGGGTTCTAAAAATGAAGAATCTATTGGATTGCAAAATAAATTCCCATGGCTATCAAATCATAATATTATTGTTATTGATCAAAATAAACCCGATACGTTTTCTTATACTCTTTTACATATTAGGTTATTTAGATTATTTATTGATGATTGGATTGTTATTTCGACTGGATTAATTGAAATCCTTACAACAGACGAACTAGAAGCTGTTCTTGCTCATGAATACTCACATACATTTGAACAAGATACTAGGTATTCCCACTTACTGCTGACATTAGGTGCATTGCTCTTCTTCGACCCAACGCTTCGATTTATTACAAATTTTATGGTCAAAGAACATGAATTCAAAGCAGATTATCAAGCAGCAGAATTCTCTCAAAAGCCTTTAGCGCTTGCCAGATCCTTGTACAAATTGTTAGAAATGAATGCAGTAGGAAAAGGGAGACCATTTGTAAATTTTACTGGCAATAACAAATCATTGGTTTTACAAAGAATTAATAGATTAATAGAATATAGTGAAACTCATAATCTATCCAATTAGATCAGAAGTGACCTACTCAAAAACTGATCGGATAAAATGGCGTCGCCGGCAGGAGTTTCTTTAACAAACAATATCGTTTATTAAATTCGAACCTGCGATCTCTCGGTCTCTGAGGCCAAAGTAGGCTAATAACAGCCGAATGCCTTAACCGGACTGGGCCACGGCGACTTGCAGTTGATTTCTCTAATGATAAGAGAAACAAATTACCAATCGATTTATGATTAAAATTCTTATCGATATCGATCTTGGAAAACTAAATAAATTATTTCGAAAAAATCTTATATTTTCATTTTAATGATCGACCATGGTAAAAACAGAGCTAATTTATTCCACCGATTCTTATGCCAAGGAGACAGAGGCAACCGTTTTAGAAGTGACCCCCGATGGAATTGTGCTTGACAAGACAATATTCTACACTCAGGGAGGTGGACAACCCAGTGACAAGGGAAAGCTAGTATCTGGGGATAAAGAATTTCAAGTGGTTAGTATGAAAAAAAGCGGAGATCAGGTTTATCACAAGATTGAGGGTGAGTTGAATGTTGGTGATAAAATTAAAGAAGTTGTAGACTGGGACTATCGTTATAAACTGATGAAACATCATACTTCTTTGCATATTCTCTCTGCAGTGGTATGGAATGAAACCCAGGCAAAGGTAACTGGTGGTACAATATATGAGGAAAAGGCTCGGTTGGATTTTGATTTGTCAGAATTCAATAAAGAAATTGCAGCTAAATTTGTGGATAAGACCAATCAAATCATAAAAGAAGATCATCCGGTATCAATTTCTTTCTTATCACGTGAGGAAGCTGATAAGGATCCAGATTTGATCAGAACTAAAATAAACCTATTACCCAAATCAATCTCTGAAATTAGAACCGTAAAGATAGGTACTGTTGATCTTCAAGCTGATGGTGGCTTACATGTGAAATCCACATCAGAAATCGGATCTGTTTCACTTCTTAAGGTGGAAAATAAGGGTAAGGGAAGGAAAAGAATTTCTATTGCCGTAAATTTTTAGAGAGATTGATTTAATTGATTAAAACGTTTATCCCTACTGGCTAATTCAATTATTTTTATGAATAATTTGGAAAAGGCTTCTGTACAGGCTTCTTTTTCCCTTATTTTGGATTTAATATGATCTATTTGCATATATTGAGCCAAGAGTTCTACCATCTCATCTAATCCCATTAATTCGGTAAAATAGGCATAAGCCACTAGCGCTTCAGCCGCATCAGCTACTTTATCTGGTTTCGTTTTTTTACCCAGTACATTTCGTAAATTTGCCAGCTCCATTGCAGTTCTTAGACAAATATCCCATACATGAATGCTACCAGAAACTTTCAAATATCCGATTCTAACGCTTGTATAGATAAAATTTACTAAAAAATCTCCTAAATGGGCCAGATCTTTGGATTCTAGAATAGATCGCAAGGATTTTGAATTTAATATTTGTTCAATTCCCACAATTTTCATAATTTATCATATTCATTTTTGGATAAAACTAGAGATAGGTGTCTTCAAAAGCTGTTTTAAATTGCTCAGCCATTTCAGCTACTTTTCTGGCAGCTCGAACTAGTGCCTCGCGAGGATCTATATCACCCTCCGTTCGTATTTGAAACATTAGGCTATCTTCAAAGGTACGATCACGGGCATATCCTGCGAGTACTACACCTTCCTCCTTTAATGCCATAATCCGCAGTAAATTGAATAAAGTGTGTGGATCTTGCTTAATTTGCATTCTGAGATAATTTTTTTCTATTATCTGAATATTAATCTTCATTGGTTTCAAGGACATTTTTACTCAGAATTCTCCTCAATATCATTATTTTCAGACCAGTCATAAGGACTTTGATCTTGTTCCTTTCCATCTTTACTAATAAACACAATTTTTCCCCCATCAAAGCCCAAACCTTTAAACTGCTCTTTTGACACCGTATCCTCCATAGTCGATGAAATTGGAAAATCCTTTCTTAATTTATTTTCCAGTTTATTGTATGCCTCATCAATATCCAAACTGAAATGATAAATTGAATCCCTTTCAGATATGATATTATTATCTACAGCTAATCTAGCAATGTCTGAATGATCTTTACCTGTCTTCATTGAAAAGGTTGATAAAAACCTGCGGATATCCTTATTTTGCATTATTGGAGCAAAATTTAAGGATTGTGCTGCACTTTGATTAATTTTTTTGAGTTCGTCAAATGGTGCATTTGTTAGCAAGGAATTAGAATTTTCAATATTTGCTTCATAGCCATTGATTTTAATAACTCTGACAAAATATTTTATTTGAAGTTGATTTGATAATAACTTGTTTAATATCTTGTGCTCGTAAGTATAAAATCCTTTGATATCGGAGTTAAATGCCTTTGATAACTGTTTTTCAAGTATTATCAAGTCATTTTGAATCTTATCAATTTGGCCAGGATTTCCTTGAAATTCAATTGAAATCCTTTCTAATCGAGTTTCAATTGTCACATCACAATTACCGATTATTTCCATGGCTAAGTCTAAAAATTGCTGCTTTTCAAAGCTATCCGAAATATTGAAAAATAATCTACGTGTTTGCAAATAACGTGATTTTTTCTTTCTTTTTTTAGGAGGCATAAATCTCAGATTTTCAGGTAGGCATTGTGAAATTGCCAAAATCAATAGCAGTATTTCGCGATTGTTTCCAATTACAACTGGTGCATTTCAATAAATTCCTCTTAATTTTTTCAACATGTTCACCGCACTTAACACATGTGGTGAAAATTACACCAGAATCATTTTTTTTACATTCTAATTGTAGGGGGTATGATTTAGAATCAATTACTGTTGCCCTAATAATATCACCAGCACAGTAATAATCATCAATTTCATTAATATATTCCCGTGAAGCATCTGAAATGTGCATGATTGCAGATGATGAAGGAATTACTGGTTTATTATTGACATAATTAATATTTAATTTTACACTACTTCTACTCACTTTAAATACAGATGCAATTACTGTATCATATCTTCGAGGAATCACAGCTCCTTTAGGTAAAGCAAAGACCATGGCTTGGTATTTGTTTTTATCAATAAATTGCTCTCCAAATACGGCTGATCGAATTTCATGGTTTTCTTTATAAGATCCAACAGATGGACGAAATTGTTCTTCGTTACCCATTATATCAGAAGGAAAAACGACTTTCTGTGTCTTTTTTGAATTACTTTCATCAGGATTGTTATTCAAACATTAATCACCGATATATTAACAAGCTAATCTCTTCTTTATTTATCCTTGTTTTGCAAACAAACATTTAATCGAATATTTTTAAAAATATCTAGATCATTTTATTTTAGAGAATTTATAAAAACTAGTGATAATATAAATCATATAATACTTTCGCAATCCTCTATCTATTGAATAAGTTTAAATCGCGGAAATAGATTCTCAATTTTATGAACCAAATTGAAAGAATGGTAAATTTAACAGAATTAATCAAGAATATTGGTCCTATTCAAGGAGAGAGGTGTCTGCAAAAATTTGTGTATTTGGTTCAAAATTGTTGCGAGTCAATTGGATATAAATTTACCTGGAATTTCTTTGGACCTGTTTCATATGAACTCGAGCAGGATATTACGGAAGCAGAAGTAATCGGTCTTGTGAATGTGGCAAGAGATAATAATATACCCACATTTAATTATGGATCAAATAAGGTCAATCTATCTAAATTCTGGCAAAACAAGATTAGCAATAACAAGTTATCAGACAACGTCCTAGCTCATTTACCAAAGCTAAAGAAAATCTTGGCTAGTAACCTTTCTAATCCAATAATCATGGAAACAATTGCCTCAATATTATTTTTAAGGGAAAAGGAACCTAGCAGTCAACAAATTGATAATATAACAGAAATATCAAATGGTAGAATAAATGAAGATGAGATATCAACAGCTAATGACTTATTAAATCAACTTCTATGATACTATCAATTCAACTAAGAATATTTGCTTTACGACTCTGGTAAATATCAAATTTGTCCAATAAGGGTTTTAACTTCTCAAATATTTTGGTGGTATCCTTTTTGTGACAGTAAAATAAGAATCGATAATATGTATGACCCGAAATGAAAGGTAAAAACGTATGACCATAATCTATTGATGTTGGATCAATTATGTTCCTATTGGCACCAACAAGAAGAATGACATTTTTTAGACTTCGAGCATCCTCAAAATTATCATTTTTTTCATTTATTGATCTGGGTAATGGATCCAATAATGTCTGTTCCTTATTTTCTGTAAATATCCAATGATCCTTCCCATTCCAGTCAATTGCTGGATTTTCGATTGTTTGCATCTCTTTTAGTAAACCAAATCTATCTCTTTCTTGCGGTTTTATTTCCCCTCCCCTTATCATTGTAAAATAAAAAGGACCCATTTTGGTTAATGGAGATCTCTCACATATTGGTTGATATAACCAACTATCCTGTTTCTGTAAATTGCTTTTTATTTGACTGAATAATTGTGCCTCATTGAATTTAATAAATTTTTCAGGATCCTCCAAGTAAATATCGGGTAAATCCCAAGGGGGATTATCAGTTGATATGCGATAATATGCTCGGCTTAATCCACCTTCAAAACCAATAACTGTTGGATTAAAATAAACCGTCTGGTGCATTCTATGCCTGGCAAGTAGAAATTGTTCTACTGCTTCTATTCCCTTGGAGTGGAATGCAAGTACATCCTGCATTTTACCACCAATAGATATTGAAAATGGAATCAAAGAATCCAGCAAACGTTCCTTATCAATCCTACCATGGTCTACACCGCAATGCATGGAATCACGAACTAAATAATCCATACGATCAGAATCAATTGAACTGCTAACCAGAAAGTTAGCAAACATGGAATTTGACATCTTGGAATAATCCCCTTCAATTAATGCGTTAATATTAGGAACATAGTCCCCCAACATAGGTCCCAATAGTTCTCTCACAATGACTGTACTTAATTTTTCATGCCTGTAGGATTTGTCAATTATTTTCGTTTCAGCTAACCAGTCAAGTGCTTGCTCAAGGTTATGACTGAAGGGAAAATGTCCCAAATCATGACACAAAGCAGCTAGACGAGATGATTGGAACAATTCTTCACTAAAAATCCAGTCAGCCTCGATTTCACCACAAAAATCAGAATATCTCTTCCAATTGCGAAATGCAGAATCATACATATCAGTAACATTCTGTAACATACCCAAAGAATGTGAAAATCGATTATGCATAGCCCCAGGATAAACGTATTTGGCGATACCGAGTTGGGTGATATCCCTTAAACGCTGAAACGCAGGATGTTGTAACACTTTGGCCTCGATTTCATTTAGTCTTATTAGTCCATGTACGGGATCTGCAATCCGTTTTGTGATCTTCAATGAATTTAGTGGATTAATTGTAGTCATAAGACTATTTACCTAATTTTCTTTTTTTAACATGAAACAAAATCCCGCCTATTTATAAATGTGGAATTTCAGTTTCACTAATTTGAAATTTTTCAAAGTAAATTAATGATTTTTCCTTTTGAAATGATTACCTCTGGTTTGTTAGGTGTAAATTAAAACTTAAAATTGAAATAACTAGTTTTTTAGGGGTTAACAGAGCTATAGTTGAAATCACACCAACTATTTTTTGGGCTTCGTTATTATGTGAAATTTATTTTCGAATAAACGAATTACAAGTCATTTAGATAGTTGAATTTTTTTAAGTCCAAATAAAATTGACAATCAAGGAGGACTGATTCATATCTTATCTGCCAAAATATTTTCAAATTCATTATTAGCCCAGAATGAGGAATTTGAAATTCCTTGGTTACCTGATAATGCTTTAGAAAGCTTATCTAGAATGGGGACCAAATTTATCGCTGTTATTTTTGATGCAATGAAACTTAATGTTCAATTTTATGCAACTAATGCTTCGATATATCATGTTACAATAAAATTTTCTCAATTCTCTGCCCAACTTATATCTAATATGCTTAACCAACTAAAAGACCTAACCTCAAAAATAATATATTCTAAGGGTACATATTTTGATGAAGAATACGTTTGGGAGGGATTCTTTGGTGAAAATAATCTGATTACCTCAATCGAAAAACTTCCAGAACTGATGAAAGATATTAAAGATTGTGTAGATATAAAATGGGATTACATTCAGGCAAATCGCTGAATTTTGCATAATTTTAAGAAAATAATCACATTGATCCCAATCAAAATCATTTTACTATGTGATTAAATTTCGAAAATTGGATGGAAAAGATCATTAAAAAATTCACCAGTAATTTCAAGACCAGATTCCGTGATATCGACGGAATGAAACATGTGAATAACGCAGTATTTGCTACATATCTTGAGATAGCCCGGTCGGAATGGTATGATTCACTGGTAAATGATCTAAAACCAGAGGATTTTAGTTTTATTTTAGCTCGAATTGAAATTGACTATTTACAACCGATCAACTTACATACTGAAATTGAAGTAAAGATGTGGGTGAGTAAAATCGGAAATAAATCCTGGGCCTTTAAATATCATATTGTTGAAAAATCTTCCGATGTAATATTTGCAAAGGCAAGATCAGTGCAAGTCGGATATAACTACGAGGAAATGCATTCCACACCTCTTTCACAAGAATTTAAACAGAAATTAAATAAATTGTTAATTTTATCTAAACCCTTAAGCGCAAATTTTTAGGTAAAATCCAATAGATTGCATTAATATTTTAAAATAAAATTGTCCTAATACAAATTAATCCAATTTTCAAGGAGTGGGATTGAATGATTTCTCGAATATTAGGTACGAGTGAATTTGACAAGGATTCAAGGCGTTTATTTAAAAATTACTTCTTGCTTACAATTTTAATGACTTCGGTCACACTTATTGCAGATGCATTTTTTATTCTATATATTCTAGATCGTATTGGATATTCGAAAACTTCTCTATTATTAGCTATTAGATTTCTTACTCAAGC
>CAZRLL010000180.1:7519-7809 GCA_964600735.1 uncultured archaeon | reverse complement strand
ATGTGGCAAGATATCTTTATTCGGATAAATATACATCATCAGTTACATTTAACGAACTTTACGAACGAGATGGTATGATGAGATTAGGTGAAGTCATCCAACCTGTTAGCGAATTGATGGTTAGATTAATCAGATCACCCAATGCGTATACAATGCCACTTGACGATGATACTGCAAATGATCCATATATTAATGTCGTCAATAAGGCACAATTATTTTTTGGTGTTCCTAGGATGTATCCGGAAATTAGTGATGGCAATAATCTATTCTCAGTATTTGAGGCTGATTTC
>CAZRLL010000180.1:0-7509 GCA_964600735.1 uncultured archaeon | reverse complement strand
AGGCCTATGATCGACTTAATGTTAGATATGTAAATGCATGGAATGCACTAATTGCCATGATTTCTAAACGCAATCCAAAGAGTGAATTAGATGGAATGAATGGTGTTTTAGATTACTCTTTAAGTACGATTGGAAGACCAACTTCTGATGGCATAGATCAGAAATACCACGCATACCTCATGGGGATATATTTCTTATAATGAATATGTAAAATCGTACTCTATTAATTTGGTATTTTTAAATTTTATTTAAATATTGATCAATGAGTTTTATATGACTAGTATGGTTGTGCGATGTACAACTATACCAAACTATGTTTAGAAAAAATAGATGTACAACTAAATTATGACAAATAGATGTACAACTATGATCATGTTTTCTCTAAATGATGTACGACTCTTCAAATATCCTTCAATTATTCATTAATCCTAGTAATAAGAATATATTGAACTATTTATATATATATTCCGCATATATTCAACAGTTATTAATATCGTAATGGATATTATATTATTAAGAAGTGCATACTCTTGGATACAGAAGAGAAGAGTGATATTAAGTATCTTGATTTAAAATTCAGTGGTCTGAGTGAAATACCAGAGTATTTGAAGGACTATACTGAAATCGAAGTTTTATTGTTGAGTGGAAACGAATTTGTTGACCTTCCTGATTGGATATGTAATTTTCCAAATCTTAAGATTCTTCATTTAGACCAGAATAGACTTACTTCACTGCCTCGATGTATAGGCCGATTGGTTAATCTTGAAGAATTATGGTTGAGTGAAAATTATTTACAGTACCTTCCAGATAGTATACGATATCTTTCCAAACTTTCTTTTTTGGCCTTTGACTGTAATAATTTTACCTTAGTTCCTGAATCTTTGAAAGAATTGCGCAGTTTGACAGAACTCTGGATGTCTCTAAATAAAATAATAGAATTACCTAAATGGATTGATCTCCTTAGTGATCTCAGGGATTTAGATTTAATAGGTAACAGAATAAAGGAATTGCCAAAGAGTATTAAAAGATTAGAGAATCTAGAAAAGTTTAATTTCGACAGTAAAGTTTTTATTCCTCAAGAATTACGAAGATGGTTAATTGAAAATAAAATTGACACAGAATGTGATACTTTTGAGGAAAGAATATTTTTTGATTGCAGCAGAGGTTCGTCATAGATAATTAATTCTATTGATCAAGATGAAAGTGAAGTCGAAGAACCCGACAAAGTAGAGGGAAAAGACGAGGAAGAAGATAAGGAGGGCAAGAAAAAAGAGAAAACTGGACCCCATGCCCCATTATTGAATAAATTTATTGAAGTCCTGGGATCCAAAGTTGATGATGTAAAGGTTTCAGATAGGATGGTAGATAGAGTTACCAGATTAGTTACGCCCAAAGGTGGGATCAGCTCGGATTTGCAAAGAGCTATGAAAATAATGGAAAGTCAGGGTGGCTCTCCATCTCTTAACCTCCCCATGATGGGAAAGATCTTGTAAGTAAATCCGGAACATAAATCATCAAATCGCTCTCCTCACGAATCACAGATAGTTCTGATGACGATATAGTTACTTTAATAGTAGAACAGATTCACGATAATGCTCGACTTGCTGATGGTGAATTAACCGATTTTAATGAACTAATAAGTAGGACTGAGAAAATTATCGAAAACGCTCTTTAAACATATACCAATAATAATTTTGGAACATTTATGGTTTGATTTTTAATTCCGATGGTACTTTATGTAATAATTAGAATATTGATAAATTTCACGACCTATTGTCACGTGATTTTTCTAAAATTTTTAATTGCGATGAGAAATATGAATAATATCGAACTTTGAAAAATCAAATTGTGTGATCCAAATGACTAAGAAACGAATTGTAATTTTAGGAGCAGCCGGTAAAGATTTCCACGTATTTAATACCGTATACAGAGAAAATTCAAGAGTAGAAGTAGTCGCTTTTACAGCCACGCAGATACCTGATATTGCCGGAAGGAGATATCCTCCCGAATTATCTGGGAAATTATACCCAGAGGGAATACAAATTCTGGATGAAAATGATTTACGTAATATTCTAATTTCAAATAATATTGACGCAGTTGTTCATGCATATTCCGATGTTCGTCATGAGGAGGTGATGAATCTTGCGTCTATTGCTAATGCTAATGGTGCTGACTTTAGAATACTATCTATGGATCGAACAATGTTAAAAACTACTAAACCAGTTATTTCAATAAATGCGGTTAGAACGGGAGTGGGGAAAAGTCAAACTTCACGGTATATTACTGATTTAATAAAAAAATCTGGTTTAAATGGAGTAGCAATTAGACATCCCATGCCATACGGTGACCTAACCAAGCAAATTGCCCAGCGTTTTGAAAATTATGATGATTTGGATAGATATGAATGTACGATTGAAGAGAGGGAAGAATATGAGCCATACATTGATCGTGGATTTGTTATTTTCTCTGGAGTAGATTATGGCAAAATATTAAAAATGGCAGAAAAAGAGGCAGATATCATAATTTGGGATGGAGGGAATAATGATTGCCCCTTTATTAAACCAGACCTGCATATTTGTCTTGCTGATCCACATAGGCCTGGACACGAGCTGTTATACCACCCTGGCCTTACTAATTTCCTTTCAGCAGATATAATTCTGATAAATAAGGTTGACACTGCGGAAGAAAAGGGAATATCAATAGTTGAGCAAAATGCGTCTAAATTTAACCCAAAGGCAAAAATAATAAAGACAGCTTCACCTATATCCGTTGAAAATCATAAAGAGGTAGAAGATAAAAGAGTTCTAGTGGTAGAGGATGGTCCAACCATTACTCATGGCAGCATGGCGTTTGGTGCTGGAATACTTGCTGCAGAAAAATATCAAGCTAAGGAAATTGTTAATCCAAAGCCTTACCTGGTTGGTTCTATCAAAGAAGCTTTTGAAAAGTATACTCAATTGGACATGGCTCTTCCAGCATTGGGATATTCAGAAAAGCAATTATCTGAACTGGAACAGGTAATAAATTCTGTTGATTGTGATATTGTGCTCTCTGGTACTCCCATCGATCTTGCCCGTGTTATAAAAGTCAACAAGCCGATAGTAAGAGTTAGATATTATTTGGAAGAAATTGATGGAAATGAATTGACTAAAGAAATCAACAAAATAATAGAAAAAACAAGTTCAAATCATTAAACACAATTTAATAAATATTGCTCGTTAAATCTAAAATGAGCTATTTATTTATTATTGTAACACAAGAAACCCTCATAAAGTAATTTTTTCTTGGATTATCTAGAGACATGGAGATTAAAGATAAAATAAGCCTAACTCAAGAAGAAACCGTTCAATGGCTTAATAGTCTAGCTAAAGGATTAGATGATTCGGGTCATTTTCAATTTGAAATTGCCGATGAAAAGGTAACCTTAAACGTGGGGAAATCAATCTTAGCTGACATAAATATCTCTGATGGACGTGTTACAATTGAACTGAGTTGGAAAAAGGGGAAATCTACCAAGACGGAAAAGAAGGAGGAAGAGAAGGATGATTGGAGATCTGAATTTGATGAGGAAATGTCTAAGGAAGGTTTAACGATTTCCAAGGATAAACCTACTCTCGAGGAAATCGTTGATGATCCCATATTAACAGAACCCTCCATGGTAAAGGAAGTAAAGTTACCTGAAGAATTAGACGAAGAAGAAGAGGTACTCCAGGAGGAAGAAGCAATCGAAGAAGATATCGTCATGGTTGAACTAACTACAAGAAAATTGCCAACCCGATTACAGATTAATTCAACAACCCTTCCTTATGACGGTGGATATTGGACTCCTTCCTTTACACCAAGTGGTGATACTCAATGGGTCGAATTGCAAATGAATGAAGAACTTGAGAATGCAAAATGGGCCACTTTGGAAGAAATAACTTCTCTATCAGATCTTACACCTGTCTCATCCCGCAGGGAATCATCAAGCGTAAAAAACAGTGAGGATGATGATTTATTTTCTGATCTAGAGAGTTTGGTTAAACCTAAAATAAAAACTGCAAATCGAAGAGGCGTTCAAAGAATATCTACACCAAGTAAAGCTCCTATCAAGAATCGTACATCAGCAATTCCACCCGCAAAAATTACACATTCTATGTCTGAGGATGATGATCTTGAAGAGGAAGCAACTAAATGGAAGGAACCAACGCTTGAGGATGACGAATCGGAAGATGCATGGGTTAAGCCGTCAGAAGTTTTAAAAGCAAAAAGAGTAGTAAAAACAAGAAGTGTCCCCACTCCTAAAACTCAAGTCAAAACAGAATTCGATAAAAAATCAATTGCTAAGAGAATTTCAGGAACTGAAACCACTCTAAGTTCTGCGCTTAGTAAAATCGAGGATGATAGAATCAATAAATCCAATTTGGAAAGTCTTAAGGAAGAGGAAAGTAAATCCGAATCTTCGATTTCAGACACTAAGAAAGAAAAGAAAAAATCTTCAATTCCTTCACCAAAAAAAAAGAATAAAGTAAAAGCAGATCGACCACCACCAGATGCGCCTGATAATAAAAATGATAAGAAAGGTTGGGCAGATTGGTAAATCAATTATTAAAAATGTCTAATACAGGATATGCTAATTCATAATTTGAGTATATTGATAAATAATAATTTTAATAGAATAAGAATAAAGGCTCAAAATTATAATATTATTTTAACCGGGGTATATGTTCCCCAATCAACTAATCAAAAATTTAATTAAAGAATATTCAAAAACAAAAATATATTGTGAGTATCACATGATCACAACTTTAGAAATTATAGATCAAAACCTTATAAACTTGAAAATACAGAAAATAAGTAAATTGGTAAAAAATAAAAAAGTGATCATAGCATTTTCTGGGGGTGTCGATTCATCAGTCATTGCGTACCTATCAAAACTATATGCAAAGGAAACTTTTTTGATAATGCAAATCGGTTACTCTGTTGGTATCGGAGAAAAAGAAATTGCCACAAAACAGGCTTTACAGCTCGATCTTCCATTACAATTTATTGAATATGAAGAAATTGATGTAAGTAAAGATTTTGCTGAAAACCCTCCAAATCGATGTTATTATTGTAAGGAAATACTTTACATGAATCTTGAAAAAATTAGGGAAGAGAAAGGTTTCGACGTAATTATGAATGGTACAAATTTTAGTGATTTAAGTGGACATCGACCAGGTCATCAAGCATCAAGTGAAGCTGGTGTATTAACCCCTTTAGTATCTGCAAAGATAACAAAACAAGAAGTAAGATGGATAGCAAAAAATGCGTTTCTATTGACCTGGGATAAGGTCGCTACTGCTTGTTTAGCGTCAAGGTTTCCATCAGGAGTTCCCATAACAAAAGAGGGTTTACAGATGGTAGGAAAAGCAGAATTCTTAATTCGAACTCAATTTGGGATAAATGTTGTACGGGTGAGGAATCATGGGAGTATCGCTCGAATTGAGGTGGGAAAAGATGAAATTGATAAAATTCTGTCTAAAGATAAATTTGAAAAGATACATAATTTATTAATAAATCTTGGTTTCAAATATGTAACTGTTGATTTGGAAGGCTACAGAGCTGCTGTTCCAGTTTAGGTATATTGGATGAAAACTGATAAGCTCAAAAACTTGATAGATTACTGTCTGGAAAACGATGAAAATATTACAAGAATGGAATATACTAAACCGGTAAGGTCTGTTTCAGAAGCAATAAGTGTCTCAGGATTTGAAAAATCGGATTTCATTAAAACTGTAATTCTAAGACATAAAAGTGAGAGGAATTTTGTTATCGCAATTATCCTTGGAGGTTCTAAAGTGGATAAAAAAGCTTTACAAGAAGGTGTACGCCCAAAAAGGTGGAGGCTAGCCACGCATGAAGAAGTATTAGAAGTAACCGGATTTCCAGTGGGTGGTGTTCCACCTATTTGTCTAGGAAATAAGGCCGAATTATACGTTGATCCAAGAGTAATGAAAAAAGAATGGGTAGTGGGGGGAGGAGGTACATCGGATAGCTTAGTAAAGCTAAGACCCAATTTAATTGTCAGACAAGGAGCCAAAATTAAGATAATTTCTTTTGGTTAAATTTGCTTTTCGTTTTAGCAGAGATATACATCTTGACAATGTTCATAACAAAATTTTGGATCATTTCTATTCTTATCTTCCCTTAAAACATCTGATTCATATAACCTAACACTGCTGTGATAGCAAGTTTTGAATTTATCTAATAAAGCAATCGTCTACTCCGATTTGAATTCACAAACTTTGGAAAAATTACTACAATTGCAAAAATCACGGTAATATCAATTGTTGTTTCGGATTTTTGTGATATAGCACTATTATTAGATGAAATTGAAGGTGGGGAATTGATTTTACTTGTTGAAATCGATTCGTTGTATCCAAAATAATTTTTCAACCATTCAAGACACACATCAGAAACGATTGCAATATTTTCAGCATCTATTGCATCAATATCATCTATAGTTGTATGCCATTCGGGATATTCAAAATCGATTAAATCAAGGCTTGGTATACCTGCATTGATAAAAGGAAAATGATCATCTATTAGTGAATATCCACTCGTATTTACAAAAATTGATGCATAACCTAATTTTGATGCTAATCCCCAAATCGATTCGATCAAAACCAAATCGCTGTTTTGCTCCCATGGAATTTCTAAATCATCGTCACCAATCATATCAAGTAAGATGAATGCCTTGGTATTATTTATTTGATTACTTGACATATTTCTAACAAATTCAGTTGATCCAACAATCCATTCCCAAGATCTCTCATTTTTTAGTGTCATTCCCCAGGATCCTTGGTCTTCTGCATCAAAGAGAGCAAATCCTATTTTATCAGCAAATGTGTTTGGAATATGGTTTATCAATTCCAATATTGCAGCAACTCCAGACCCACCATCATTTGCTCCAGGAACTGGTGAATCGGGAAAATTAGGATCTTTGTTTGCTCGAGCACGAGTATCGTAATGAGCACCAATAATGATATCCGGAGTTATACCATTATGAGTACTTATCCAGTAATTTCTGAGTTCGACATCATCGTAGCTAAAATTTTGAGTTTCCAATTTCCACCCAAGGGTGGATGGGATCTTATCTTTTACCCATAGGTTGAATTCTTTTGAACCATTAGAACCAGGAATTCTTGGACCCAAGAGCAATTGTTCAATTATTAAATCTTCAATATTCGAAACATTGATACTCGAACCAGAACGAAGTAAACTTGAGTCATCTAATATTGGATAATTTTCTGAAATTAGAGAAGCTGAATATAATAGTACTGAAATAAGAGCTAACCCTACAATAACGCTAACCCTCTTCATTAAAATTTAATAAATCAGAGATATACAAAAATATGATCATTTAATACTTTTTTATCACTGTTCTAATGATTTAAAATTGCTAATAAAATGTAATTCAATTGGTTTATGTGGAGGAATTCGATGTAAACCAAAGGACTAATCTACTAGAATTAAAATAGTTATTGT
>CAZRLL010000179.1:0-7825 GCA_964600735.1 uncultured archaeon | reverse complement strand
CATCGAAAATCATGTAGGAAGCATCCAAAAAAATGCGCCGGTAGCCGCCGAAGTGGGGGCGGCGCAACAGATGCAACCGGTGGCACCGGCAATCTGGTAATCACATTCAAACTAAATGGAAGCTAAGACAACCGGTTGAACATCAGAGGGAGCGCTATGAAAGTCGCGATCATGGGAAGTGGTGGGGTGGGGGGCTACTACGGTGGCCGCTTGGCCAAGGCCGGGGAAGGGGTCACCTTCATCGCGCGGGGGCCACACCTGGCCGCCCTGCGCATTAAGGGGCTGCGGGTCAAAAGCCACTTCGGGGACTTCGACCTGCCGAGCGTGAACGCCACCGACGACTCGGCCTCCATCGGCCCGGTGGACTTGGTGATCGTGGCCACAAAAGCCTACGGGCTTGACGCCGCGGCCGAGGCAATGCTGCCCCTGATGGGGGACGCCACCACGGTGCTGCCCCTGCTCAATGGGGTGGACATCGGCGAGCGGCTAGGCGCCGTTCTGGGCACCGAGCGGATCATGCCCGGGCTGTGCAACTTGTCCACCTTCATCGCCGAACCCGGCGTGATCCACCAGGTGACCCCCTTCGAATACCTCAAGTTCGGGGAAACCTCCGGCGAGGCGAGCGAACGGGGCAAGACCATCCTAACCGTAATGAAGAGCGCGGAAATCAATGCGGAACTGTCGGCGGACATCACGGTGGAACTGTGGAACAAGTTCCTGATGCTGGCCGCGGCTGCAGGGTTGACCTCGGTGAGCCGCTCCCCAATGGGCCTCGTGCGATCCGATCCCGACCTGCGGGTGATGTTGGCCGCACAGATCGGCGAGACTGAGGCGCTGGGCCGGGCCAAAGGTGTGAACCTTGCCCCAGACGTAGCCGAACGAATCCTGGCTCAGATCGATGGAGTGCCTGCAGAAGCGAAGCCCTCCATGTTCATGGACTTGGAAGCGGGCAGGCCCCTGGAACTGGAGGTGCTCCAGGGTACCATTATTAAAATGGGCACCGAACTGGGGATCGAAATCCCCGTGGCCCGCTTCATCCACGCCGCCCCTCAAGCTCCATGCCGACGGCGCACAGGCCGGGTAACGAACCTTGCCTTTGGGCGCCTGAGGTGTCTTCCCGGGCTGCCTGGGGCTCATACTCCCCATCCAACCGTTCCTCGATGCGGCGGCCACGATGTCCGACGCCATGCCCCTTACCCACATCGATCCAGCACCGCCCGAACAGCCGCCGCCTCTCGTGTGTCCATGCGCAGGCCCCAGCGTTCCTTGATTGCGATCCACAACCGGACATATTCGCAGCGGAATTCCGGGTTCGGCGGCAGCCATGCGGCGGGGTCTTTTGCACCCTTGGATCGGTTCGCCGAAGCGGATACCGCTATTAAGGTTTTAGGATCGGATAGATCGTTGGCGTACTGCTTTCGCTGCGCCGGTGCCCAGGCGGTGCCACCGCTTCGATGAACTTCAGCAAGCGGGACAAAGTGGTCAATGTCCAATTTGCGGGGATTGGTAAAGTAGCGACCGGTGAAAGGATCGTACCAGCGACCGGCCACAACCTTGCAGCCCCTTGCATCCAGGGTGACCGGAACCAAACTTTCTTCGATCAGGACTTCCTGACGGGTGTTCTGGCAGTCACCGTCTGTATCAATCCATCCCCCGTACAACTTTCGGTCATAACGAACGGCCCCGGAACCCGGTGCAGATGGAGGGGGTAGTGTCTTCCTAGCCTGGGCCGGGGGTGATCCCTGTTGGGATTGCCCCAGGGCTGCCTGGGCTTCGGCTTTGTTTGCGAAGGTCTGACCGGCCAGCGGCCCACGATGGCAGTGAAAATTTCCCGCCTTCCGGTTCCGATGACACCCCTGTTTGTCCATCCTGCCCCCGTGGCCGTGGACGGTCATTGGCCGTGATCAATGACGCAAAAAGCACGATCAGGATCGCTTGAATTCTGTTCATGGTTGCCCCCTATCAGGTATCGACACACCCTCCCTTTCTTCGACCTGTTGATCCAACCGCAAGCGTAGCCTGCGCCATTCCAGTCCTGCAAAAACTTCCCCCTGATCTGGTTCGTCAGGAACAGGAAGGGCTGCTACGACTTGAACCGGCTCTCGGCGTCGCTCACGATGGCGTCAAGTTCATCAAGGTATTCACCCAAAAGCGCTTGTGCCGGGGTTTCGTTAAACTTGGGATCGTCGAAGACGAACTTCTGAACTGATACGTTCGCAGCCGCTGGTTCGGATTGTCGTTGCTGTGCAGCCATGCGCTTGCGCTTACGTTCGCGCTGCTCTGTGAAATGATTGAGCAAGCACCTTCGAAAGTCCTCATAGAGAATTCGCGGCCTGCGACGGTACCACGGCTGCCCTCTGACAAGAATCATGGTTGCCGATGCCTCCATATGGATCGACGAATGTATCGTCACCTCCACCGCCCTGTGGATTGATGTTGGCCCTTCTTTGAGGATAAAGTTCCTCTCTTGCAAGAGGAACCTATCCCGCGCATTTTTCCGCAGTCGGTTTTGGACATTGGCGTACCACGGTGCAAAATCTTTATCCTTATTGAACTCCTTCTGTATGTGGAACGTAACTGATCTGCCATAGACAATAGCGGCCTCGATGTTGGCAAGGAATGCCATGCGGTCGGTAGACGCATGGGCAATCGATTCCGCTGCTACGGCCTGGGCGAGGAAAAAACGCGCCTTGCAGAGTGTAGACCTTGCGATGCTCATATGCGCGCTCATCCCGTCCAATTCTATTACTGCTGCGCCGCAGGCACCCGCCACTGACTCGAAGCGAACAATCCCAGGATCGTTTCGGTGCGGATTTCATCAATTGTGCGGCAGGGTAGATCAATGGCCCATCCACAGGCAAGCAACAGCACAGCGCCAATCGTCTCTTCATCGCCCCTTCGCCAAGCGCACAAGTGGCTCCATCTTCATGTTCATCCGCTGGTGTGCCTTTCGAACTTGTCGATGTATGAAATACAATGCCTCCATCCTGGCGTCCAGGTCACCAGCCCTGGATCGTTCCGCCACGAATTGGCAGGCCGCTGCACGGGCATCTTCGACCTTACTGAGCAATTCGAAATCTTCCTTGACGGAATGCCGATACTTCCTGTCCAGGGCGCGGAAATTGGCCACGACCTTCGACCGGAGGCCGTGCTTGACCCCATTCAAGGATGACCGTGCCTTCCCTTCTGGTGTCCGGGGGCCGGTTGATTTCTCCCATGGACGTGATTGATGTATCAACTCCGACTGGGCCGCACGTCGGGCCTTCGTCCATTGCCTGCTGGGCATTTCGCCTCCCTGATCACCCGGATCATATAGTTCGGTCGTAGAAAAGGGCCAAAGTTACCGTAATCGACCGTATCAAGGGCGGTCAGGGCGAACAAGGTCGGGGAAGAAAACAGGCAATAGAGGATGATCCTATCGGTGAAAATCTAACGAACTCCAACATCATCCCCGTGGGGAAAAGGTTTCTGAAATCGTATCACCATGATTTCCATCCACTTACCCCGCGTGACCGCCCAGTTGAATCCTCACAAGCCATTTTGTTAGTCATCATGTCGAATGTTCAGGTTGGCCTCCGCGTTTTGTTCGTACTTTCTTACCGCCCATAATCGGACGCAGACCCGGAACCTGATGTCGGGTTTGGGGTGGGGGTGTTAGGTTTTGTTCAGATAATGTGTCCGCGTGAAAACTTCCAGGTTGTTCCTAACTTGACGAAGCGTATCCCGTACCCTGATCGCGTCTTCCACATCATGTCCAATATGAATTCCATCGAAAATTCGAAGTGGCTGTTCAGTATCGGCATCAACTACGGCCCAGCTATGAACCTGGGCATGGCGCTGATTCCTTGCATCTTCAGCAGTTTCTAAAAGTCCAGTCAGTTCAGCAAGCCCACTTTCATCGTCCGGGAAATCTTGCTTGAATTTCTTTATCAACGCCTTCTTCTTTTGATCGAAGAACCTCCATTCCCTACCTGATTTTTCAATTGCCGTCGTGGGTGTTATTCCGTAGGCCCTTTTCAAAGCATTGACCAAGATCGCGTCAAGTTGCGCTTCTGTAACCACTACTTCACCAATGGCCATCAGAAGATTTCGGGACAGTTCGTCATCATTGAAGAACACACGCGCCATTTATTTCCTTCCTGTTTTCATGTAGCCCAATCACACCCGATGTTACCAATCTACTGGGTGATAATACCATTCCTGAAAAATGCTGTCGGGGGGAAGTCCATGGAATTCCGACCGTAACTATCATAGCCTGTCTGTGGTGATGATTTCATCGGGCTTCATTCCCCAGCCATGATCTAGGGGCGGGGATCGGGCCAGTATCCAGTTCCAGGTTGTGGTCGGAAGGCTGGCCAACATTGTGAACTGGAAAGGGGGTCAGGAAGGCTCTCATGCGGCCCGGCTATCGCCTGGCAGAACATTACGAAGGGTAGCCATAGGATTGGGTCTGGCGGGATGGAAATGGCCCCAGGCAGTGGTCATGGTTAGCAACCAATAATTCGAACCTACCCCAACTAGGGGACAGGGGAAGGGAATGGCGTTGCTATGATTGGGCATAGGAACGGGAATCGGATGGGATCAGGAATGCCCCCAGGCGGCCCAAGGATCGTTTCCCAGGCCAGGGGAAGAGCAGAGGTGGGGGTGAGGTCGGTGGTTGAAGGACTGGGAATGGCTCCATGCAACCTGCATGGACTTCCTGGGGGCAGGACGGGTTTCCGACCCCCGAACCCCGTGCCAATGCGCTGGTGGGCCGGAGTGCTGAATCCGGCCTGGGAAGGGGCGGAGAAGGCTCCCATGAGGCCCAGGGATCGATTAACTGGTGCAGGGGAAGGGAGGGGTAGGGTCAGTGATCTAAGGGGTGGTTTGGTCAAGACCAAGTTGGAGTCGTGAGGCCGGTTCTGGCTGGCCACCCGGTCAAGTAGCCATCACAGCCCGACCGATTCTGGTATGACAGGGTATAACTGCCTAAAGTAGTATCCCAGGTTGGCCCCGCCAAGCACATCCTGCACATCCTCCCGTAATTCCGAAAGAGGCTTGCTTCGCACGGCTGTTTCCATCCGCTTCTGGATGGACTTGAACATCAGCTTGTCATACCGGCTGGGGCCAGCCCTTTTTACCTCCCGACGATGGATGGTTTTGACCAACCGATCCATGTCCTTCGGAACCAGCAATTTCCCGAATTCGCGGATGTCGGGGCGGCTGGGCCTAACCGGGAAGTATAGACCCCCTTTTTGGGCCTTCAGGCACCGATCCAGTGCTTGTGATTCCTTGGTGAGTTCAAACCGCAAGAATCCCTGTTCCTCATGCCTGGCGTTCTTCGGCCCTGGGTAGACCTTAACCCTGGTCAGTCGATCCCTGGTTCCCCAGTAGGCCGTCGTGAAGTCCCGCTCATTCTTGTACTTGATACCCTTACGCCCGTGATTCAGGTGGAAGGTTCGTTCGAACAGGTCTTGGATTTCGACCAGGGCGGGAGGGACTCCTTTGGCCTGGGAAACTGCTGCAACCGGCATCAGGGGATCACTAGCACGACGCAGCATGGAACCGGATGCGTAGAAATCTTCAGGGATGATGTCGGCCCCCCACTCAATCGAATAATACCACCAGTCGTTTTCACCGACGGCCTGCCACAAGATATTGGCGATGATTTCTTGCAGACGGTGAGGGGGACGATCTGGCAGTTTGATCCAACCGATCTTCTTCGAATTGGTACCACCCTCTCCATCGGGGAACTTCGCATACTTCCAGTGAAGCCTGACTTCACCCCAGGCATGCTGGTATACGATCCGCCGTTCTCCACGACCGATCTGGCGTTCGGGTTTGATGACTTGGCAGGTTTCATCCAGGTACAGCTTGACGACACCGATGTTCCGGTCAACGTAGATCGTGATCAGATCGATCCAAGGCCACGCCTCAACCCGGAAGTTGAGTAGCAGGTTCAGAATACGCTTCAATTCAATGACAGAACTGTTACAGTGCGGTAATCCAATGTGCCTGTCCATGGCTCTCTTCTCCTGTCTTCCGTGATGGGTGTTCGGTGTAATTAAGAATTGATACCCATTACTATAGACGATGCTGGGTATTCGCCGACTGACATGGGGCGATCATCTCTCACTATTATTGTACCACAGTGTGGAGGATCACTGGTTCAGGGGGGGGAGAACATCTGGATTTGTACTGTTGCCGGTGTGGGAACCAGTAGGATTGGTAGTCATCCATCACCCGGTATTCATCCAGGCTCCTGCGTACCCCAAGTCGTCTGCTAATGGTCTGGCCATCGACCCTGAACTTGGTTGGTGATGGGTGCGCGATGACCACCCGATCCCGATTTTTCCAATACAGGTTGGGTTGGGCCACCCTGCCCAGTCAGTGTTCCAGGGTCGGCTGCCTGAATCCTTGGGGGTGTTTTAAAAAGAAGGTGGGGCGGTTACATAGGTGAATCTATCTTTTCAATGCCTTGTATTCCCAGAAATTTGGAAGCCTTTTTTTCCCTTTGGAAATTTCACCTAGTTTCTTTGCCATTATATAATCGGCGACACCGGCGGCCTGCTTCAAGGCTTCATCTTGAAGGTGGGCGTACCGTTGGGTCATCTGGGGGGATTTATGGGTCAACAATTTTTGCAGGGTGTACATTGGAACTTCCCCACTGCTGGCCAGCATACTGGCATACGCATGACGCAACCCGTGAAAAGCACGAAAATTTTTAGGCAAACCCGCACGATCCCTGATGCGGTTTGCAGCTTTCTTTACGTCAACCTTTTGGTGGCCTGTTCGACCAGGAAAAACATACGGACTTTCCGGGGTTTGGCTTTTGTAGGTGTTAAAGACGTGCCGTGCCCCTCCGTTCAGGGGAATACGCTGATCTTTCCCACCTTTAGGGTCTGTAAGTGTGATGAAACTGTTTTCGAAGTCAATGTCGTCCCACTGTAATTTGAACAATTCTCCCCTCCGCATACCTGTGAAAAGGGCCAATTTCATCATGGCTGCGACAGCCATGTTTTCATCGGTTTCCAAAACCTTCAGAAGGGAATGAAATTGATCAGCAGTGAGTTGCTCAGTGCGTTCGTTGGTGTCGGGTGGAAGTTCAATGGTGAAGGGTAACTCCTGAAGTTGTTTTTTCTTCACACCGAAATTGATAATGCGTCGCAGGAGTTCCAAAACATTCCGTACAGTCCCTGGCTTATATTTTTCTGTAAGGGCGATTCGGAATTCGTCCACCTTATCAGAAGTTATTTCGTCTGGCTGAAGGGAGCCAAATAGTTTCTTCAAGTGTTTGTCGAATCGGTTGTGGTCGAAAAGTGCCCCCTTGTTGCTGGGGTTAGAATCATTGTAGGCAGACCACAATCGCTGAATCGTCCACTTTCCTTGTTCTGCTTCTTTCTCCTTCTTACGTCGTTCCCGGTTGGGAAGTTCCTTGCCTTCGATTCGATCTGTGCGCAACCGCGATGCCTTGGCTGGTGTCATTCCATCCACACGTTCCCGACCGGCCTTTTCATCATGTTGTTTGCCATTGCGGCGGTATTGAATATAGAAAATTTTTTCAGGTTTACCCTTCACCCGGCGCGATTCGATGAAATAAACACCAGGGTATTTGGTTCGAATTCTGGTTACCTTTGCTGGCATGGGTTGGCACCCCTGAAAAAGTTCCCAACACTAGTCCCAACACCACGGTACATTTTTTTTGTTCGAAAACCTACTGAAACGTGCAAAAATAGCCAATAACAGGCACTTTCCAAAAAAAATACCGACTAAGTCTAGATTGTTCTTGTTCTCATAACCCAGAGGTCGCAGGTTCAAATCCTGCCCCCGCTACTAATTATTTCAG
>CAZRLL010000178.1:6565-7842 GCA_964600735.1 uncultured archaeon | reverse complement strand
TAATTTTAATATGTCTCATTTTGGACCAGAATTGTTTGTATTATGGTTATTTCTAATTTTAATACCTTTTATATTATACTATTTTTCACAAATAATAATTACCTCATAGATTAAATTTCTGAATTTCTTATCGATATTTCTTTTTATTCAAGCAGGATTATTTTATGGTATAGGGTACATTTTCTTAATGTTAATTATTCTACAAGGACTAAACACGTTTATTTTAATAATACCACCCGTGTTTGGTGTATATTTTGGATTTTTAGGAAAGAAATTTCTTGATTTTGAAATTACAAATAGAAAAGTCCATTTAATTATAATTATAAATAATTCCGTATTTATCATACTTACTTCATTGGTTGCAATATTTATTTACACTGATGAAGGAGCCCTTGGATCAGAAGATAACACACAGTCTGAATATATATTATTATGGTCCATCATTTTAATTTTGATTGGAACACTCATCTATGCCATTAAAAAAATTCTTAATGTAATTAGATTGGATGTATCACTTCTACCATCAGAAGATTTAATGTATCCGGATATTCATGGATCTCGTATTATACAGAATAAACTTGGAATTTACAGCATCGAATTGACAAAAATTGTAGGAATACAATTTGTGTTCTTAATGTTATATTTTGTTTGGGAAGGTACTAAGGAAATCGGAGATTTCTAATGTTGTCCAAAATTTGAATCTGGTTACCTGGTTACCTATGTACTCAAAGATTTTTTACACTACATTTTTTATACCGCAATTGATATCGCTTTGATCAAAATAAATATAAAACTTTATCAATGATTTTACATAATTCTAATAGATGAACCAAACTGAATTCAGACTTCATCATGATAAAGGGAATTATAAAGAACTATTAAAATCTGCTAATCAACTTATTGAAACATCAAATAATAATAAAAGAGTGGATAAAATTTTTAAACTAGATTTTTCATGATTTTAATGATAAGTCAAATATTCAGATATTGTCTAAAATCATTTGAAAATGTGATGAAAATGAATGTTAACATAGATTCGGATCTTTCCTATCTTATCGCCCTTGCCACTAGAATCGAGGGAAAAGGCCAGTACAATATTGCTAAAGTTTTACATTCAGGTGTATATGCAATATTAAGAAAAAATGCTATCAAGTTACTTCTTACAAAGGATACAAATAAATTGATTGGGGAGTTAGATCAGGCAAAAAGTATTTTTGGAAAACATCAAATCAATCCAGAATTTGTTGATGCTTTAGAAAGCGGACAAAGAGCAATGA
>CAZRLL010000178.1:3464-6555 GCA_964600735.1 uncultured archaeon | reverse complement strand
AATGAAAGAAGGAAGATTACCCCTATTAAACGAAGTCCCTCATCCTCTTGTTTGTCGTAGATGTGGACAATGTTTATTCAGTAAACCTTCTAATTTGTGTCCAACATGTGGTATATCACCATTTACCTTCAAGGAATTTATGCCAATTTACTGGCTAAACAGATTCGATCCCTTTGAATCATTGGAAAACCTTCAAAAGACTCCAGCAAAAGTGAAAGTATTCCTTGAGGGAAAAGAAGAGGACACTCTAACTAACACGTTAGAAAACAGTGATTGGTCCATCCGTAACGTTGTGACTCATTTAAGGGATGCACAGGGTGTATTGGAGTTCCGTGCGAAGCTCATTTTAAAAGAGGAGAACCCAATTCTGTCATCCCAAGCTGTATTTGAGTGGGCTACTCAGGAAGGTAAATCAATCTCAACATATGATCTCTTTGAAATGTATTGGACTTCTAGAATGAAAACTATTTCTATTCTAGAAAATATTTCACTAAAGGATTGGTGGCGTCGTGGGCAACATGAAGAATTTGGGGAATTGACACTAAAACAGCAAGTAAGTTATTTTACTGCTCATGAATTAACCCATCTTCATTTGGTGTCCTGAATGCCTTCAATTCTGTATTAGTTGAAAAACCGGAATTAGAAATGGGGAGGTAGTATGATCCCAGTAACTCAAGGAGATCATACGATTTCTTTTTTATATATCGGGAAAGATGAGGTTGAGGGACTTAAATGGGCTTCTGACTCTTTTGTTGTCAGAGTGAATCCAGATCCAGAGAATCTTGATCCCATAATTACCCAAACCTCGCCATTATCAATAAATTTAGCCGATAAAGCCGATAATACTTCCTCTTTGCATGTAGAATCAGCGTATTTTGATCTCAATGTTGGTAGCTGGTTCTATCAACCCTATGAATACAAGGTTACTGGAAATGTAGCTGTTTCCTACGGTGACAATCAGCTTGAAGATATAGATACAATTGATTACAAGGATGGTAACACTGAATTCTCAATTTCTGGAGTAATCAATTCATCTGGATTTGATGATTATCAGTTTGTCCACAATTATACTGCAACCAAAGGGCATATTTTCTTGGTAGATGCATTAGGTGTACAATACTTGGGTAACAATCCGACTGAAATTACTCTTAGACAAACATATCCAGGATCAAATCAACGAGCTCAAACTTTTATTGGAATGCTTGTATTTGCAGAATATGGTAGGTGGCACGAGGGGATAGATGGGATACCAGATCATGATGCTATGTTTGGATGGTGGATGGATAATTTCACATACGATGCGTCTTTTGACTTTATTAGCAGAAGTTTTGGGGCTATGCTCATGGACGAACCTAGCAATATCCGTTCATTTGTCACGGCCACCTATGTAACCAGTATAACTTCAATCAATACTGAAACGTCAATTTTCAAAATTACTGAATTTGTAAGTGGAATACTTGTGATCGTAATTCACAAGAAACGCAAATCGTTTGCCTAGTTTACTGGGATTAGATCAATGGGTAAAAAACTAATTCTATTTTTCTTGTTAATGCTATTTGCAGGTTCCGTCATGTCACTTCCTACTCAAAATAGCGTAAAAATACAGCCCAATAATGAAAAGCAGAATATTAGTAATATCGCTAAAGATGTATTGTTTGGCACTAATTTTGGAAAATTTGTTGGTTATATTTCATTGGGTATTCCTGCAGAATCTCTTGAAATTTCCCCGAACGAAAAATTACTCGCTATTTTATCACAAAGAAAATTATTTTTGTTAGAAATTCCTACAGGAAATATTTTTCATACTTTTAACAGTCCGGATTCTCAGGAATTAACTTCAGTTGTATTCTCACCAGATAATACTAAAGTCATTGCTAGTAATACCGACAATATTTTCATTTGGGATCTAGAAACTAAAACTCATTTGAAGACACTACCAGCATCAATTTTGGGGGACAATTTGGGGGACAAATTAGGTAAAGAAATAAGTGCTGAACAACTTGCTATATCCAATGATGGGTCGCTACTAACCTCTACGGGTTGGCTAAAAAGTGATACGTCTCCATTCATCCCGATTAGTTTATGGAACCTCACTACATTTGAATTTATCAAAACTTTTGGAACTGGATCGGGAACGTTTGCAGAATTAAAATTTTCCCCTGATGATTCTTACCTTATTACTGCAAGAGGAGGAAATCCAAATATAGAAAAATATTTTCAATTCTGGAATGTCACCACAGGACAGGTAATCGAAACATTCACTGTAGATTTTGATCCCACTGCAATTGATAGTTATTCCCCACGAGATATTATGGCAGTGGGTGGTTCTTACGGAGAACTTATTTTATACAATATTTCGTCCTCATCGGTTATTTATAATTTACCAGATCAAATTTCAAGCGTTGTCTCATTATCAATTTCATCACATGGGAAATTACTTGCATCGTCTACACTTAGACTGTTAAATGTAGGTGGAACTGGAATTGATCCAAACATTCATATTTGGAATGTGACAAATGGACAAAAAATCACAAGCTTACTGCACGAAACATCCATTAGAGAGGTAAAATTTTCCCCTGATGGTACATTTTTAGCTGCAATTAGTGTGGATGGAAGTGTAATGTTATGGAACATGGCAAGCATTGTCAATGATATTGATTTTGATGGGATAGATGATACGTGGGAAACTAGTTATACATTAAATTCTTCAGACTTCTGGGATAAATTTGATGATAATGATAATGATGGTCTTATTAATTCTATGGAACATTTTATACTAACAGATCCTCTTAACAACGATACAGACATTGATCAGATCCCTGATGGTTGGGAGTACTTCTACAGATTAGACCCGCAAAATAGTAGCGATGCGTTACTAGACTTTGATAATGATAGCATAAGTAACTATGATGAATACCTCATTGGATCCCACCCCAATCGATTGGATTCGGATGGAGATGGATTGCTGGATGGTGAAGAATTAAATAATTACAAGACCAGCTTGATCAATATTGATACAGATGGAGATGGTTTAAATGATAGTGCCGAAGTGTTACTCTATTACTCTGATCCGAATAAACAGGATACTGAT
>CAZRLL010000178.1:0-3364 GCA_964600735.1 uncultured archaeon | reverse complement strand
TGATAGTGCCGAAGTGTTACTCTATTACTCTGATCCGAATAAACAGGATACTGATTTTGATGGTATGCCTGATGGATGGGAAGTGGAAAATAATTTGAATCCTGTTTCAGATGAAGACGTCACAGGAGATCCCGATGATGATGGTTTAGAAAATCTCGATGAATTTCTCGCACAGACGGATCCGAATGACCCAGATTCTGATAGTGATGGCTTGACTGATGGTGAAGAGATATTTGAATTTGATACGGATCCGTTGTTATTTGATACAGATAATGATGGTTTAAATGATAGTGCCGAAGTGTTACTCTATTACTCTGATCCGAATAAACAGGATACTGATAATGACGGGTTAGATGATAATTCAGAAGTACTAATATACAAGACACATCCTAACAAAACAGACACTGATGGTGATGGATTATTAGATGGAGAAGAAGTCCTAATTCATTTTACAAATGCTACCAGCAATGATACTGATAATGATGGTATGCCTGATGGTTGGGAAGTGGAAAACCGATTGAATCCTGTTTCAGATAAAGATGTCACAGGAGATCCCGATGATGATGATTTAGAAAATATTGGTGAGTATGAGCATGGTTTAGATCCATTCAATCCAGATACAGATGGTGATAAAATTAGTGACGGATGGGAGGTAAAATTTGGATTAAATGCTTCGGATCCTCAGGATGCCCTGAATGATGATGATAATGATACTCTAACTAATCTTCAAGAATATCAAAATGGTCTAAATCCTTTCAGTGATGATACAGATGCCGATGGTATGCCTGATGACTGGGAAGTTCTTTATGGGCTTAATGGAAATAATACTTTAGATGCATTTGATGATGGTGTTGATAAAGATGGTCTTTCTAATCTCGAGGAATATGAATTCGGTACAGACCCAACGGAAAGTGATACAGATAGGGATGGTATGGATGATGGTTGGGAGGTTGATCATGGATTAAATGCAACACTAGATGATGCTCTCAAGGATTTAGACGGTGATTTGTTGCACAATTATTATGAATATAAGCTCAATTCATATGGGTTGCCTTTCAAACCAGATTCTCCTATTGATGTGATAATTAGTTCGGTGATTTTACTAATGACTATATCATACCTAGCAAACTCGTTTATTAGAAAAAGAAGACTAAATAAAAAAGCTAAATTTCAGGGGTTCCTAAGTTTAACAGATAAAAAACAAACAATTGATTTAGGTTTCCCCACTCCCGAATTACGTGAAGAAGCCAAATCACTTGGTTTTCTTTCATCTGCAATCAAGGATATAGTTCAACTGGCAGGTTACAAAAGCGTTGATGAGATGATAGAGTCGTGGAAAAATAACAGAATAGCTGCGTCAATGCTTAAATCAGAATATATTGAAGAAAAAACAAGAACAATTCAAGCAACTCGCTCACCAATAGAATTGAATGACATTGAAAATGAAATAAAAGAGCATTTTATATCAGTTGAGAAGGAAGAACTGGTTTTACATAATGATATGTTACTCCAAAGGACGTTAATTGATCAGATAACAAAAAGTAGCCATCAATTAATTCAGAATTTAGATGAAGAAAAAATTAAATCAATTAAAAATCTAACACAGAGTATTCTTGAGACACAGAATGCATTTAGAAGCAAAATCGAAGAATCTATTGATACTCGAAAAAACTGGTTCAAACCATGGCAAAGTTTACTCACGCTTATACAAGTCACAGAAGATGGAGTTCCATTAGAATTGGATAAAATAGTCGAGGTTATAGACTGCCACATTGATCAAGCTGAGAATCTTCTTAAATTATTATTATTGGAGAATCCTCATATTGGCAAGTATGATCCCATAAGCAAAGTATATAACAAGGGCGTAGATATTCAATCGTATCTATCCGACATTTTATCCAAATTAAAAGATGGTACAATTCTTGATGAAGATTAAAGAATGATTTTATTTATCGATTGATAATGGATTGAATTCGACATCAGTATTTTAAGAATAGTCTCTAGATAAAATTTATTAAAATAGATTTAAGTAAGAGTAAAATGTAGATCTTGTTGAGATTTTTGCCACATGTTACTAAGGAAACGATTTTTTACATATAACGATACCAATCAATCGGGATAGTAAATCAATTTTAACTAAAGAAATCTAATTGGAAATAAATATGTTTATGAACTTTTGATAAGTTATATTATTTAGAATGACTTCTGAAGTTGCAGTAAATAATAGAATTACCAAATTAGAAGAACGTGTCATAAAATTGGAAAAAATAATTATTAATAGAGAAGACGTTCTTAATCCTAATTTTGAGGGGTATGAAACACCTACAGAAGAAGAATTGAAGGAATTAGATGAGGCAGAGGAAGAGATAATAAACGGAAATGTTCGTTCATTGGAAGATATTCTTGACGATTTGGAGTGTTAGATTATCTACAAAATTTATTTAACAAAAAAGGCAGAAAAATCACTAGCATTGTTAAAAAAAGGAGGAATTTTAAAATTAAATCCCTAAAATTAAGGAATTTTAAATTTACACAAGTATTTTTTAAAATTCCAAAAAATAGATTATTTATATTAATTAGGTCATACTATATTTTGACAATAACATTTATGTCAAGTGATGAATAATTATGATAATAAAGATAAAAATTCATGGTATGCATTGTGACGGATGTTCTAATTCTGTTACTAGGAAATTAGATAAATTTGAATTTGCATCAAATATCGGTGTTGATTGGAAAATTGGAATAGGAACATTAGAAATTACAGATCCAATTGAAGAAAACAAGAATAAGGTTACTCAAGCCATTAATGAACTTGGATTTAAAACTGAAATTTGAACTCACCTCTCTTTGGCTATTGTCAAGGAAACCACACGAGCAATACTAAATATACAAAATTATAGAAATTAAAAACTAAACATTTCTTCTGGTTAAGAAGTAGTGACACAGAAATTATGTAGCATGAGTTATTTCGTATATACTGAGTATTGTTTTTATTGTGAACGAGATGTTCCATAAGTAGTTTTTATAGTTAAATCAACTAAAAATTGTAAGACTAGATCTGATCCACCCTGTCATCTTTTGATACGGCAAAATGTGGATTTCATCGAAGGCTCATTTTAATGAGAAGTCTTATTTGATATAGTTATCAAATACGCTGGTGCTGATCCCATACGATTACAATGATCCATCGGTGTTAAAAGGCTTGGAAATCTTGACTCCAATGAAATCAGTGGATGGAGGAGCAAGAAGGAAGCATGTTTTCGTAAGAAAAGAGGTTTTTGTTGCTCGAAAGAGGATGGTGACATCAAACAAGGACTGCTGAACAGGTAAGATTGTATGTGTACATACAATTATGATCATG
>CAZRLL010000177.1:0-7865 GCA_964600735.1 uncultured archaeon | reverse complement strand
ACCCTCTCTCATCTGACCTGAGCCCCTCCACACCCCGACGAATCCGAACCAGGGGCAAGTGGGGCCGTTTTGGGGGCTTGTTCGGCCCTGATCCAGGGACACCGGCTTGGGGTGTCATACGACTTCATCCTTCTGTCGGCGCCCGACTACCATTACGCTTCCAGTTCCTCGGTGCGGTCGGTGGGACTGCCGGGGTGGGGTGTTAGGGCGGACAACTCGTCGCGCTGGGTGGGTTCCTGCACGATGTCGACGGAGGCCAGGGCAGGCTCCAGTTGTTCGACGTTGCGGGCGCCGACGATGGGGGCAGGTGAAATCCCATGAAATGGGTCGTGCTGATCCAAGTCCACCTGCAAGCTACCCGCCGTCCCCTTCGGCTGCTACCAATTTGATGAGAGGGCCCAGAGCGGTGTCCATCAGCCCGTACTGTTGAAACACACGCAGGGCCCCATCGATCTGACCGACGTGTCGGTGGAAACCGATTGTGAATTCCACGGCGCTCTCAATGGCTCGCCAGCATAAAGCAGCGGAGAGACAGCCATGGGGGAAGAATGGCTCGTCCTCACTGAAAAGCGGGTTCCGAGGAACGCCCCTCGCGAATTCCGAGAGCTTCTCCTCGGCGACTTGCGTGTTGAGAGGTTCTCCGCTTTCCCAGTCAGTCTCGATCTCCTGTGGAGAGTAGTGGGCCAAGTACTTTCGCAGGGTGAGTACGCATTTCATGCGATGGAAACGAGAGGAGCCCCTATCAGAGGGGTAGTCGCAAATGGCGGTGTACTTCTCCTCTGTGGTGGGGAATCTGCGCTCCTTTTCTCTGAACTCCGAAAGTCGTGTCGACACCGCCGTCGTTGGGAGCATCTGATTCATCCAGATATGCTCGTTGACGGTCGCGTCAAGAAAGCTCGCGGTCAACAAGAGCGATGACACGCAGTAACTGAAGTGCAATCCGCGATTCCGAGATTCGCGGTCTCCGGATTCGATTGCTAACGCCATGCTGCTTTGGTGCATAGTCGCGGGCAAGAATTCCCAGCTGATCAACGATGCACTTGATGTTTTGTCTGCATGATAGGTAGCCACCTCAGCTGCTCCTCGCTGTCATTCCCTCCAGGCGCGCAGATCGTTACCGGTCACAGCAACGAGCGATCCCAGCTATCGTGTGCTTCTCAACTTAAGCCGAAATACCACCGTTCAACCTCCCACCATAGGAAAATGAATTTTGGTGGCCGCTTCCATCTTGGTCTTTTCATCCCGGCGATCATAGCGGGAGGTGGTGACCGGCGAGGCGTGACCCATGAGATGTTGCACCGTCACCAAATCCACCCCCGCATCCAGCATCTTCCCCGGCAAACGTTCGCCGGAGGTCGTGGGGTGTGAAGGGTTTGACCCGCGCTTGGCGGAATCGCTTTTCCAGAATGACCCAAATGGCTTGGTCGGTCAGGCGCTCCTGGTTGATTCTGCCCCCTTGCGGATACGGTGGGGCAACGGCACCAACTTATCTCCCCGCATTTTGAGCTATTCGGAGACAACGATGGAATCATTAGCAAGCCGGTAGTTCAATTCAACCGGCTATAAACGACTTGATTTCTATGGCCAGGATTCTCTTGCGATTGACTTCGCCAAACGCAGCGTCAAATTCCTGAATGAGATTCTGTAAGGCATCGGACTTCATGGTCTCAGTCAATTTTTCCTGACTCTCAAACTCATAGAGCGCCATGTAGTTGTACCCATCGCCACCATCCATGATCTTGTAGCGACGGCCACTTATCACGCCAGGAAATCGATTCAATGCTTTGGGCATATGATCCTCGTCGTACCACCGATTGAACGCATCTTCTTGTTCGGGTTTGACGTTTGCCATTACGATGAATACGCCTTTGTTTTCCATGGTTTGATAAACTCCTTTTTGAATTGAACGACAATTTTCCGACTTGAAGTTGGCCGAACACTAGGCAGAAGAGAGGGAATGTTGGAGCATGGAGATTGTCAACTCCGCATATCGCTGTGTGATACACGGCCCCATGTCAGGTTGTCGAGCCTCCATCTCTAGCTCATCGGGAAGTGAATCTTTGTAGCAGCCTCCATCTTGGTCTTTTCATCCCGACGATCATAGCGCGACGTGGTGACGGGCGAGGCATGGCCCATGAGGTGTTGCACGGTTACCAAATCCACCCCTGCATCCAACATTTCCCCGGCAAAGGTTCGCCGTAAATCGTGCGGAGTGAAGGGTTTGACCTTCGCTTGGCGGAACCGCTTTTCCAACACTACCCAAATGGCCTGGTCGGTCAGACGGCCCGCAACCATTTTGCCCCCTTTGCGGATTCGGTACAACAATGGCCCCACATCGTCCCCCCGGAGGTTGATCCACCCGGTCATGGCGGCCTTAGCTCCGTTGCCCAGGTACACGGTTCTGGCCTTGTTGCCTTTTGAGGCCACGATCTTCAGACCGCCTGTCTCGGTGTCGTAGTCGCCCAAGTCCAAGGCAACAACTTCACTCCTTCTCAATCCAGCTGCATACAATAACGCCAAGATGGCAGCATCTCTCATGCCCGCAGGTGACACATCATGGTAGCACTCCTCCACCAAGGCATTGATCTCACCCGATCCGACCGACCGGCCCTTGGGGATGGCATCGCCTTTCACAGTTTTAATGTCGATGGCCCGGTGAAACATCTCGGCGTCCATGAACCCGAGCCGCCAGGATTCTCGCAGCACCCCCCGCAAGGCTGCGAGCATTTTGTTGGTGGAGGCCGGACTGTACCGCTCCATGAGTCGGGAGCGGATGGCCTGGGTGTGTTGATAGCCCATGTTCCACCAGGGAAGCGAGGCCGGGTCGGCTGTCGTACCGGTCAGCAGTTCTGCAATGACCCGCAGGGCCTGGGTCATGGCTCTGCGTGATCCCGACCCGAGGGAAGCCAGGTACACTGCAACCGGGTTCGCCGAGGGCTGCAAGGCCGGGTGATTCGGGGTGATGATTGTCAGGGAATTGGAGGTGTTCATAGCGGAAATGCTCTTTAATTATCAAATATGTGAACTCCCCTTCTCATAAGTAATTATGACACAAAAATAGGCGGATTTGAAGGGTTATTCGAGTTGCCGGGATACCCGAAAACCGAGGCAAACTGAGCCGGGTTATGCCCTCGGGATCGACCTGTATGTGCATCAGGCAGGCATTGACATAACTATCTCGGTGTGGCCGGACTGTTAAAACCGGGGGAGGAGAGAGCAATGCAGGAAGTCACATTGTACCACATGCCGAACTCATTTTATTCCCAGATCGCCCGTGTGGCACTTGCGGAAAAAGGGGTTGGTTGGCGTTCCAAATGGATCGCCGCAGGGCCTCCAACCTATGAGTCCTACAAGCCTTGGTACATGCACCTCAATCCAGAGGGCACCGTTCCTACGATGGTGCACGACGGCCAGGTCGTCCCCGATTCATTCGATATAGCAAGGTACGTGGATGCGAACTTCGAAGGGCCGCCGCTGATTCCCTCAGACGAGGGTGAACAGGCCGAAATGGAGCATTGGATCGAAAAATTGGGCAGTATCTCGGTAAGGGAACTGAGCTATGGAGACGAGAATTATGCCCGAGCTGGGGCTTGGATCAACCGTTCCCGAATCCGCAACCTGAAACGCCGGGAACGCAAAAATCGGGATTTAGCGGACATCTATCGAGCCAAGAGAAGGAGCATCGAGGAGGAAAACAGCCATATGGCCGACCCCGGCCACATGGAACTACTGCGGGCAACACTCAAGGGCGCTTTTGACGAAATTGAGAGCACCCTCGCCAAAAATCCATGGCTTGTCGGCGGGCAATATTCCCTGGCCGACACTTTCTGGACGGTAACGGTGGCCCAGTTTATTCTGCTCAAATCCAATCCCCTAGAAGGGCGGCCCGCACTGGCGGAGTGGTATTCCCGCATCAAGGCCCGCCCTTCCTTCGAAACCGCAGGGATCTGGGATTCAAACAGGTATTTCGATATTCTCCCGTTGGTGGCCCAAAAGTTTCTCCCCTGGCTTGTGGCGCCCCTCCTGGCAATCACGGGCCTGTGGGCCCTGTTGTGGTGGTTGTTGTAATGAGGCGGGTGAGGCCAAGTAGATGGCCCCAACCTGTCCCACCCTATGTCACACAAACCCGTGCAAGGGTGGGGCAAGTGTGTGAGGTGGGGTTGGGGCGCTGAGGGTGCGGACATTCGATAACTCGGCAGTACAGGCCGCATTGGTAAATCAGAAACCTAATTAGGGGAGCGCCTTGCAGTACTATCGCGAAAACACTCAACCCTATATCGGCGCGGAAGACTCCCACCGCCATTACGCACAATACGCCGAAGTGGAGCCGAGGCTGGTGGGCCTCTACGAGCGGGTGCTGGCACTGAAGGCGGGCCGGATTGCGGAAATGCTGGATGAATTCGAACAAAACCAGCAAGCCATCATGGGAGAAACGGGGATGTCTGCCCCCCAGTTCTGGCCCTACCATCTCAACCAATTGGTGATGACCTTGTACAAGGACATGATCAAGCCGGAAATCACGACCCTGCTCGACGCCCATCCGGACAACCCACTGCTCAAGTCCAACGAGGCCACCGAGCACGCCTGCGGCTACTTGCTCGATCTCGTGTACCAGGACGTGCAGGCGCTCGCACTGGAGAGGGGCTATCTGTCCGCAAAAATCTTCTAAGCCCCACAATGTCCTGTCCATCCCAAAATCCGTTTCCATGCCAGCCCGCTCCAATTTTCCACTCCCCCATTGTTCCCCTTTTCCAGTGTGCTAGGTTGAATCCTTCACGCATTTAGTGGCGTAAGGGAGGAGCACGCCGTGGCAGCCAAGTCCACCAAGGGCAAGAAGAGCACTCAGCGCAAACTGGCTGCGATCCTCTGTGCGGATGTGGTGGGCTATTCCCGCCTGATGGGCGCAGACGAGGAAGCGACCATCGAGACCCTCACCGCCTACCGCAAGGTCTTCACCTCCAAAATCAGGAAATATCGCGGCCGCGTGGTGGACGCCAAGGGCGACGCGCTGCTGGCTGAGTTTGCCGCCGTGGTGGATGCGGTGAACGGAGCGGTGGAAATCCAGAAGGAGCTTGCCGAGAAAAACAACGACCTACCCGATGACCGCCGAATGGACTTTCGCATCGGCATCAACCTGGGAGACGTGGTGGTGAAGGATGGCGTGATCTACGGCGACGGGGTCAACGTCGCAGCGCGGCTGGAGTCATTGGCGGAATCCGGAGGCATCTGCGTTTCGCGCAGCGCCTACGACCAGGTCAAGAACAAGCTGAAGCTGGAATACGAGTATTTGGGGGAGCAGCAGGTCAAGAACATCGCCGAGCCCGTGCGGGCCTACAGGGTGCTTCTGGATTCCAGGCCGAAGGCCGGGCCGCCTGCAGGGCAACCAGATTCCAAGGCCCCCGCTGAGGAAAAATCTTCCGGCGACGTATTGCCTGCCATTCTGGAGGGCAAGCCCCCGCCCCTGCCGGACAAGCCCTCCATCGCCGTGCTGGCCTTCGAGAACATGAGCGGGGATGCGGAGCAGGAGTACTTCAGCGACGGCATCGCCGAGGACATCATCACCGACCTTTCCAAGATTTCTGGCCTGTTCGTTATCGCCCGCAACTCCTCATTCACCTATAAGGGCAGGTCGGTCACCGTTGAGCAGGTGGGGCGGGAGATGGGCGTGCGCTATGTTTTGGAGGGTAGCGTTCGCAAGGCCGGCAAAATGGTGCGAATCACGGCCCAGCTTGTGGCTGCCGCCACCGGCGAGCACCTGTGGGCGCAACGCTACGACCGCGACCTGGAAGACGTCTTCGCGGTGCAGGACGAGATCACCGAGGAGGTGGTGACGGCCCTCGACGTGAAGCTGGTCGCGGGAGAGCAGGCCCGCATCTGGCGGAAATCCCTGAAGAAACCCGAGGCCCGCGAGCTTTATTATCGCGCCAGAGAAAATCTCCATCATCGGTCGAAGGAGGCGCAGGTTGACGCTCGCGAGCTTTTCGCGCAGGTGATCGCGGCGGAGCCGGATTCGCCGCTGGGATATGCCGGCGAGGCCTGGAGCCACTGGTACGACGCCTTCCGGGGTTGGAGCGCGTCGCCCGCCCAATCCCTGGCGCGCGCCGAGGAGTTGGCGCGAAACGCCCTGGCCCGCGATGAAAGCAACCCCGAGGCCCACGGTGTTTTGGGTTTGATTCATAGTCTGACAAGAGAGTACGAGCGGGCGGTCGCCGAGGGGCAGCGGGCCGTCGCCCTGGGGCCCAACATAGCCGATGTGGCCGCCATGATGGGATTGATTCTTCGTTTTGCGCTCCGTTTTGATGAAGCCTTGGCAATGATCAGGCGGGCCATGCGCCTCTGCCCCCTCTGCCCGGCGTATTACCTGACCGGATTTGGCCTAACGCTCACCCTGCTTGAACGATACGAGGAAGCCTTAGAGCCGTACCACACAGCCGCGACCCGGGCACCGGATTATCCGACCTCTCATTTCGGCTTAGCGGTGGCCTATGGCGCGTTGGGGCGGAATAAGGAGGCGCGGGCCGCCGCGGAAGCATTCCGCAAGGTGGCCCCCCATCTCTCCTCGTTGCAGGAATACGCCAGGAGACATCCGTACAAAGACCCGGCGGTCAATGAACGGTGGATCGAAGCGCTGAACAAGGCGGGGATCGATTGAGGAGGATTGAGGGCAGAGATGCCGGACGTTTGGGATCATCTTGGGAGAAGCCTATTACGCCTTGGCACAGTATGAAGAAGCGATATCCACTTTAGGACGGTCACTGGATGATGCCCCTGACTCATTGCTGGCCAGGGTGTTTTTGGCGGCCGCATACGAGGCTTTGGGCCGCAGAAAAGAGGCCCAATCCGTGGCTCAGCAAATTATGCGGATTGAACCCGATCTTGCGCTCAATACGTGGGCGGCTCGAGCGCTGCCGTTCAAAAACGCCGACGAACTTGAGAACATGGTGACCCATTTGTGCGGGGCCGGGCTGCCGGAATAGACGCGCCCCACTCCCCCACTGTCACACACCCCACGTCACCCGAACCCCTGCAATGGTGGGGCAGGGCGTGAGTGGGGGTCGTGACATTTTCCTTCCGGGAGTTGTCCGCCCGATTAATTGCTGAAAATCCCCGCCGTAATTATTACCCT
This sequence comes from uncultured archaeon, assembly GCA_964600735.1. Taxonomy (GTDB): domain Archaea; phylum Asgardarchaeota; class Heimdallarchaeia; order Heimdallarchaeales; family Kariarchaeaceae; genus LC-2. The sequence goes on along the minus strand of CAZRLL010000177.1, from coordinate 739 downwards.
CACCCCCATCCTGAACATACCAGCACCGCTACGGGTTCACGAATATCGCCGCGTAGTGGTAAGGGCCGACATCGATCACCTTGACTTCACGAAGACCGGCAGGTTCCACAACCCCCTTGGTGGTTTCCGGGGACATCTGAAGATCGGTTGCAGGGCCACGCGGCATGTCCAGCACCGGTGTCTGTTCGCGGGGGATGGGATACCAATTGATGACCACGAAGTGCCCGCCCGGTTCCAACACCTCCCGGACTGCTTGGGCCATTTCCGTCTGATCGGGAACCCCGTGGAAGGTGTTGCCGATGATTACCAGGTCAACGGGTTCGTTCACTAAATCCGGAAGATCACCGGCGTCCCCTTCAACGAAGGTGACATTATCCGCCCCGCTGGCTGCAACTTCTGCCTTGGCCATACGCAGCATGTCAGCGGACAGATCGACGGCGATCACTTCGGCGGGTTGCACCAGGCGGGAAAGGGGTGCGGTGAAATAGCCATCACCGCAACAAAGATCGACCACCCTGACGCCAGGGGCGGCACCGACCTTGCGCATGACCCCTTCCGGGTCTGGCCACAAAGCCTGCCACCAGTCCCGGTCGGGCATCCCGACAGCCCGGTAGAATTCAGGTTCAGTTTCTTTCGCCATGGCCAGCCCCAGAACCGATGACAAGTATTACGGCTGATCAGCCCGCCCCCGGCTTCCAGCCTTTCCTAGTTTCCTGGCTCCCCCCTTGCTGGCCGGAAC
>CAZRLL010000176.1:0-7894 GCA_964600735.1 uncultured archaeon | reverse complement strand
ATTTTCTTGATAGGGCAAATTATTGAAATGTGCATACAGCACGATTTCTTGCTCTGTTGTTCGTCTAAAGGGTTTTACTCGATGTACGAAGGCTTTATCCTTGAACCTTGGATAGGGATTACTATGAAGGGATTTTAATAAATCTCCTCTCATTAGGTTCATCAAAAATGTCTGGGCTTCGTCGTCAGCATTGTGCCCCGTAGCAAGTTTTGTGGCTCCAATCTTTTTCGCTGCATCATTTAATGACTTTCTTCTAAATGGACCACAATATGAACATGCCCCCTTTCGATTATTACCGAGAAGAATCAGTGTATCGTCTAAGTCATAACCAAATTTTTCTTTATATGAAAAAATATGATGCTCGACACCTGCCTGTTCCACCGCTTGCTTAGCAAATTTTAGCCCTTCCTCTCTATAATGTTTAATTCCTTCGTCAATAGTGATGGCAATAATCTTTGTTGGAAATTTTTCCTGCATTTTAACTAAACAATTGAGTAATACGACACTATCTTTCCCTCCAGATATGCCCACTGCAATAATATCTGACCGTGTGAATAATTGATAACGATTTATGGTTCTTTGTACTTTTTTCATAAATGCTTTGTTGAAATGTGCTACACAAAATCTTTCGGCATCCCAAGGTCGTTTCCAAGATGCGGAGCGACTGCAGAAAGAACATTTGGGTACTTTCATATTATCATTATTCTTGCTCTTATTTTGCTTGAATTATTTACCATGATAAGGACATTGTTTCTCGACAGGAAAACAGTAACCTTACCTATTATCCAATCATTAAAGAGAAGCAATGATATTAGTGACGAGTAATATTCCAGAGAGTAAATAACTGATTCTAAGAGTGACAATTCTTTTATTATTAGAAATGCCCTCTAATAATGTATCAAGTAATTTACCTCCATCACTAAAAGGCAATGGTAATAAGTTAAATAGACCTAGTATGAGATTAATATTAATTAACCATAGGATCTCCATCTCAATCCAATAGGGTAAAAATTTGGAAAGGAATTTATTCTTTGAAGGAGTATAGTCATAGATATGGACCCCAATATAAGATCCTGTGATCAAATTGGAATCTTCGGGAGGTTCTGTACCAGTTATTGAAATATCTCCGTTTAGTGTTTCAATAACAAATGGATCATCCGGCACAATATTACGGAGATTTGTTATCAAGTCATCACTTGAACTAATTGAATAGTAACCTGTAACAGTTCTAAATTCAATAATTTTTATCCCGATAATTATATCACCCCTTTCCAATTTTGCAGCTTCTGCCGGGGAATCAGGGACTACACCAAGAATTAAAGCTCCTTGGGATGATTCATAAAGTGGGGAAATTAATAATGAAGATATCGATAATATTGGTAATAATATGAGAGCGAAAATTAGATTAATTATTACGCCAATTGAAATGATTCTAAGTCTTGCCCGACGAGATTTTTTGATTAATTTATCTTTTGCAATTTGCACAAATGCAGCTACGAAGGCAATGATCAGCATGAATCCTGTTTTTTCGACTTCTACATCCTCTGAAGTTGCCATAATTCCATGAAATATTTCATGGATTACAAGTGAAAAGACCAAGGCTGGAATAATTAATACAGCAGTCTCCAAGCTGAGTATGTTTATAGGATTTATTGTAAAGATAGGACTGGGCTCATCCTTTATGCCATAATAAATGTTAAGTAGTAATATCATGGGCAAAACAAGGAAAATTTGAAGAGATAAAAATAATGAAAGATTTCCAAATAATTTCCAAAACCTTCTTGATCCTCTAGAGGCAATTTTCTTGTAAAATGAGTTAAACTTGTCCGTTCTCCAGATCAAAACTAAAGGTGCAATCAATATACCTTTATTTTCCAAATTTACTCTGTAAGATATGAATATAATAAGCATCCAAAAAAGAATTAACAAAAATAATGCTTCGAGAATATCCACAAATACTAACCCCCTATCCCTTTATGTAGGATTCGAATTTAATTATCAATTACTGAATTGGTTATACTTTATATTAAACGAATTTGCCTTTTTCCTTTTATTGTTGGCAAATTACATTAGTATGGGGATAGAATAATCCAATTAGATCGTGAAGTAATTACTTAATGCCCATCTGGTAGTAATCTATTTTCTAACAATGCGTTTCGAGGTCATTTAATTATTTTTTAGGTAATTTAAATCGAAGCAAAGCAACAATGCCACCCAGTCCTTTCAATATATCGCCAGTATTTTCATGCATTGAACTCATCAGAGTTGATTTACCCCGATTTTCTTTAACAGTCTCTATTAAACCTTGTATTTTTTCACGTTTAGCAATTGATTCTCTAAATTCAGAGTCAAGGACCAATAGGTGATCAACAGCTCCAATTTCTGCAGCGTAAATCACATCACTCCCATAGGCAATTAAACCGGTATCCTTTCCGATTTCTTCTAAAACTCGTTTAATTAGAAAAGCTTGGGTACTTGCAGTTATTCCAGCCATGTAATCATCAGGTAAATGTTCAAACAAAATTTCTCTTACTCCGGTTCTTCCGGCAGAATTGGTAGCAATACTTAGCATTGTTTTTGCTATTTTTTTGTTATTCTCATTTAAATAACTAATAAATGCTTCTTTTGTAAATCCTGGACCTCCTATTATTAGATAATCGGAGATACCTTCTTCCTTTTTTTCAGTTAGAAAATCTGCGAGTTCGGAAAAGAATTCCTGGGTAGCTTTGACATGCTGTTTGATGTCAGATCCCTTACGAGGTATGCTGGGATTCAATTCTAATAAAATACGAGTCGCGTGAGTTCCAACTTGTGATACAATGGCTGATTGGTCATCGATACCTACGATTAATAATCCAGATGGGGATCCAAGTTGTGAATCATAAATAAATTCAAGCTCTGTAGAGGACCAACCATCCTTTATTATGGATAATTTTCTAAGTAATTCTATTTTTATTGTATGATAACTTCCCAGTGTGATTTGAGAGTCTGATGCTTCTAGTATTTTACCTCTGACACGAATTATCTCTCCAAAACCCTGAAATTCGACTGATTCCGTTTTCAATAAAACTGTAACCAACACTCTGGAACTGCTTTCGGTAATTTCTTTCCCTCTTTTTATCCTTCTACTGGTCTTTGATCTAATCAAGTCACCTGGAGCAATTATATTGTACAAAGTGTATAAATCCTCAGAATCTAATGGAATGACTTCTATTCTTCCATTGGCAAGATCTTTCTTGACCAGTTTCACAAATTATCAGTTGGTTATTCTTTTACTAATCTACCCATTTGATCCATTAAGGATCGATTAAATAAAGGAAAATCTAGTATCAAAGATTGGTCTTAGGAATGTGAATCGATCATTACTTCAAGTAATTCCAATTAAATAGTATTTATATGATCAGCAATATTAAATAATTATATTTTTCGAATTAAATTTGGCTCTTGACATCAAATAGATTATTAAAGAGCGAAGTCAGCTCTTACAATCACAAAAGAGATTTTAGAGAAATTTTAATGATAGAAATTTCGAGATTCAATGAGCCAATGAATCGTATGTTTCTTGATTTTTTGATCAATCGATACTCGGATCGTTATTTTTTTACCATAGATATTAGTGGTAATAGCAAATTAGATGCCTATATTTTAGCTGGTTGTGATAATCCTCAAACACTACACATATACTCGATTGCAATTCGGAAGGAATTCGAGGGGAAGGGCTGGGCTAAGAAATTGTTATTTCACGTGATTCGAGAGGCTAGAAATGATTGCATTAAAAATATTTATCTCGAGGTGAGAGAGGATAATGACAGGGCAGTAAATTTGTATCAAAAACTAGGATGGGTCAAATTTGGACAAGAAGAGGCTTATTATATTGACGGAACTAGTGCAATCAAAATGAAATTAGATTTAAATTAGTCAAAATCAGGCATTTCTGGTAGATCAAAGTCAGAATCATCTTTCATATCATCAACGTCGGGCAATACTGGTTTTCTTATTTCATCCTCGACAACTGAAGAAATTGCTTCTCCTTCTTTTACTTTTGGTGAGATTTTTCCTTTGTTCTTTGCTGCTCTCTTTCTTCTTCTTTCCCGCCTCCTTATTATGTGCGCTGGAGTTTCGAGCTCTTTAAATTCAGAAAGTAATTCTTTGCTAATGGCCATAAAATCCCTATCGCCTACAGATTTAACACTCATTCTGGCTAGCTCCCGCAGTACTCTCAAGTTTAGCAAGATTGAATACTTGTCTGCAAGGTGACCAATGACAATATCTTCAATCGTTTCATCACCTAATTTGTCAACGTAACCCAGTACATCAGCCTCCTTCAGCAGTCGTTCCCGGGTTTCATCACCAATACGGGTTCTAAATTGCATTAATGCTTCTCCAACAGCCATGGAAAATATCACTTCTCCGCCCATCATTTTGATCATATCATCTCCCCCAACCTCCATAGATCTTAGTTTTGTGACGAATTTTGACAATAGAGAGGGAAAATCTATTTCAAGGTTATCCGCAAATTCTTTCAAAGTATCAGCAAAATTTTCTTCAAGCCAATGTCGTCCCGAATGAACCATCATATCGATTACTTGTTGTACAATTGAGTCTGAACCCCTAATCTCATACTGTTTCCTGCCTATCCGATCTGTTAAAATATTTTTACCGTGATAAAATTGTTGGGCTAAAAGGTCGTAAATTATCTCTTGCAAGTTAGTATCGTCCAGGTCCTCTGCACCCAATCCACCCTTTTTTTGTTTTAAGTATCGAAGATCATTGGTTACTTCAGTATTCAACTCAACCAGCAAGTAATGCCCACGGATCCTGAACTGCACCTCCATCCCCGATTCAATGCCCAGGCGATCCCTATAAGGAGCCGGGATAACGATTTGTCCTTTTTTTGATACTTTCACTTGACAACCTCAACATGCACAGATAATCAATCTGTCTTCCTATACTTGATATATTTTTCAACACATATAAACAAAAGTATTACTACGCGCCCAGTTGAACTATGGACAAAAATATTGATCCTCATTTATTTTATTATTAGCCGAAATTATAAGTATTTTCTAATATGTGTTACCATTGTTCAACCAGTTTAGTCATTAAGTGAAAACCAGTTTTCTCCATCATTTTTCCATTTTCAACCTATGTGGTTCATCTGTACTAGTACCAATCATCCAAAGAGCTTTGTTTGTCGTCATTCTTCGCACGTCGGATTTTTTTCAATTCCACTAATTTGTGTTCTGGAGCCAAGAACGGGTGGTTGAGCAGGAATATTTTTCTTTCCCATTCTGATGTCTTAATTCTGATGTGTACATTGGCAGCATAGGCCAGAGGGGTTTTTTGCACGCGATGCTTGTTGGATTCGTTTTTCTGCTTGGGGTTGGTATTCTCGGTCATAACCACCAAATGACCTTGTGTAGCCAATCCTTGCAAAACACCCAGCACATGTCTTAATAGTTCCAGTTGTTCTACCGGGAAATTTTTATTCTCAGAGGCCAAGGCTGGATCAAAAAATTGAGCTGAGATATCGGTTATAATGATCAGTTGAGGGGTAACTGCCCCATTTTGTTTGATTTGTTCTTCTTCAGTTTTAGCAATCTCTTCTGGTAAACCCTTGATTATGCTCGTTGATTGATGAATTTGGAAGGGACGGGACAGGCTTACATTTTTTAGCACTTCATGCGAGCTGATGCCTGTATTGAAGGTGATGGCAGAGATGAGATGGGGATTGAAGCAGTTGGCAATATCAATAAACTTGATTTTCCAACCAATTTCAGTTGCTTTTGCCATTATTGTATGCAATTCAGTATGAATGGGGGAAACCTGATCGCTTTCGATAAGAGTAATCGTTCCCGCCTCAAAGTGATCGATGACGCCGCCCATATGGGAATGCAAGGTGTGTGAAAGGTTGAGATAAGAGGTGTCTAGTATACTGGCACTCACAAATCCATTTGCTTTTTTCAGTGATCGATTTACCGCCTGAATTTGTTCGGTTATTGCCATATTATCTCTGTAATAGTATTGATTTTCAAAATCAAAAAGATGGAGTTAAACTGAGAGTTAAGCGAAAGTATTATTTGAAATTTGAATAACCAATTACATCTCGAGTGCCCGGTTGAGAAAGGCAAACTCATGGCTCATATCAACGATCAATTTGGTTATTGGTTTGCCCAGTCCGTGACCAGCTTTTTTTACAATACGCAGTAATAATGGTCCTCCCTTCCCAATTTCCTGCAGTGTAGCTGCAAATTTTTTGCTATGGCCGGGATCAACTCGATCGTCTGTGTCAGCTGAATGTATAAGAATCGGTGGATAGTCTACCTCTCTAACATTGTGTAGTGGTGAGTATTTTATTAAAAATTTGAAATGTTCAGGATTTTCAGGATCACCTAGTTCGGGAACCCAATAGCGTCCTATCGTGAATTTATGGTATCTCAGCATATCCAACACACCAACTGCACATACAACAGCCCCATAAAGGTCTGGTCTTTGATTAATACAAGCACCAACAAGTAGTCCTCCGTTTGATCCGCCTATTATGGCTAATCGTTTTTGTGTTGTATACTTATTTTCGATTAACCACTCGCCAGCTGCTTGAAAATCATCAAATACGTTTTGTTTTTTCTCAAGCAATGCTGCATCATGCCATTCTTTACCGTACTCACCTCCACCACGAAGATTAGCAATAGCAAAAACTCCACCCAATTCCATCCACATTATGCCTCTTTGGCTGAATTCAGGTGTTAGTGAAATATTAAATCCACCGTAGCCATACAGAAGTGTGGGATTGTTACTATCTAATATGACTCCTCTTTTGTTCATTATGTACATAGGAATTCGGGTGTTATCTTTAGACTTGTAAAATACTTGTTTGACTTCATAAAGAGACCGATCTATTTTCAAGCTCTCTTCGTTGAAAGCAATCAATGAATCGTTGTCGAAATTATACAAATAAATTGTGCCTGGATACATATAACTGGTGAACAACACGAATAGTTCCTTTTGTAACTGTCTACCTGTTGCATAGGCACTCCCAAAATCAGGTAAATGTAAGACACGAACAAAATTACCTTTCAAATCAAACAGTTTCATTTTATGCTTAACATCGTCAATATAATTCAATACTAAATGATTATTAGCGATTAAGGTTCCTCCTCCATAGGCACTTTCCAAAGGTAACTCATCTTCTGGGACCAATTCCTTCCAATTTTCTTTTTCTGGATTATTCAGATCAATTGTAATAATTCTTCCATTTTTAGCATTTTCATTAGTTTTGACAATGGCCTTATCGCCATCATTTCCTAAGAACAGGTATTCATATTCCAACTTATCAACGATTGGCCTAAAATTACCATCATCGTCCAGTTTTTTGAAATATAGCAAATTTCTTGGCATAGTGCTCTTTGCCATGTAAAGGAAGATATATTCCTCATCCTCTGAAATATTTGCATATACCATCATTTCTTCATCTTCTGGATGTTCAAAAATCAGTTTATCTTTTACCTGATCTGTATTCAGTGTATGCCACCAGAGTTTGGGGGCTCCATGAGTATCTTCCATCCCGGGATAAGCGGAATAAAAAAATCCTGAATTATCCTTTCTCCACTGAAGACCTGAACCATTTCTGATATTCGTTAATTTCTCCTCGAGAAATTCCATGGTTTCTAGGTCAAGTATCCAAATTTCTTGCCAATCGGAACCATGTTTTGAAATTCCCAGTGCCAGATATTTGGCATCGTAACAGTAAAAAGTATTGATTACTGCTGTGGTTCCATCCTCACTAAGAGAATTGGGATCAAAGACCAGTTTTTCTTCGCCATCGATGCCTTCTCTTACATATATTGGTGCTTGTGGTTGTAAACCCTCATTTTTTGTATAAAAAAACTTATCC
>CAZRLL010000175.1:0-7906 GCA_964600735.1 uncultured archaeon | reverse complement strand
AATCCCCAAGAAGAGATTGATGTGTTTGAGATTGATGACACATACGCATTCAAAGAACTACAACATCTTGAATCTTTGCAAATCTTTGGAAAAGGAGAGGCCAGTAAAGCAGCTCTGGATGGGGAACTTGACAAAAAGGGTTCAACACCCGTAAATGTATCTGGTGGAGTATTAGGGGTCGGTAATGGTCATGACGTGAATGGTCTACAAAGAGTAGCAGAGGTGGTTGATCAACTTCGCGGACATGCAGGTCGCAGACAAATCAGAGGTGCCGAAACTGGTATGGCATTCTCATGGAGAGGTGTACCCACAACTGCTGGTGCATTGACCATACTTTCTAGGAATTAGGTGATCATGATGGTAAAAAAAGTTGGAATGGTAAGTGTAGGAATTACTAAATTTATGCGCCGGGCAAAAGAGACTGCAAAGGAATTATCATATTATGCTGCCAAGATGGCTTTGGATGGGGCAGGGATCACTCGCAAGGATGTTGATGGTGTTATTATTGGATCCGCTCCTGATGCCTTTGATGGTGTTCACCAAAAACATGAATATCTAACTGATGGATCGGGTGGTTTTAACAAACCGAGTATGAGAGGTTATGTTGGAGGGGGTACTGGAGTATTTTCCCCCATTCAGGGCTGGTATTCTATTGCTTCGGGTATGCATGATGTTGTGCTTGTGACAACCGAGGAAAAAATGTCTTCGGTACTCCCTTCAGCACAAGCTGCATTCTTGACAATTTTTGATAGTATGATTGAACGGCCATTAGGTCCCAATCTAGTTTGGATCTTTGCATTAGAAATGAAAAGATATATGGAAAAGCACGGCATCCCCAAGGAGCATATCGCCTCAGTGTCAGTTAAAAACAAGAGTAATGCAATAGATCATCCAAGTGCCATGCTTGGACGAAAATTTACTCTTGAGGAAGTAATGAATTCTGAAGTATTGTGCGACCCAGTGCATTTACTTGATATTTCACCAGTGGCAGACGGCGCAGTCTCTTTCGTTATGATGTCTGAAGAGAAAATCAAAGAGTTTGGTATCTCAATGGATGATGTCGCTTGGGTAGATGGAGTTGGCTGGAATGTCGACACAACTATGTGGACGAACAGAGACCTTTTTTATCCCAAATATGTAGAAAAAGCTGCCAAGCAAGCGTATAACATGGCTGGCCAGAAAGATCATAGTCCTGAAAACCTAAGAAAGTGGTTATCATTTGCAGAACCTTATGACCCTTTTAATTACAAAGAATTGCACCATTTGGAAGGCCTTCAACTCTATCCGAAGGGAAAAGCTCCAGAAGCAGCTTTTGAGGGAATGACTGCTAGAGATGGAGACTTCCCAGTTACTCCGTCAGGTGGTTTACTGGGGGTTGGAAATCCAATTGCAGCAGCCGCTGGTATGAAAGTTGCAGAAGTTTATTATCAACTTACTGGAAAAGCAGAAAAACGTCAAATTCCGGGTGAAGTGAGTCGTGGTCTTGCACAAGCCTGGGGAGATCTGATGCAAGTAGGAACGGTTTTGATCATGAAAGGAGGTCGTGTTGAATAATGGAAGTAAGAGGAAATAAATTAACAAGTGATGAATTTTTCAATAGAGAAATTAGCGTAAAGCATAAACCTGAGATTAAATATGCCTGGGCTACTGGAGTTGCTATAACCAAATTCTTAGCAGGATTGAAAGAAGGTAAAATTATTGGAGTTCATTGTAATCATTGTGAGAGGACGGTGTGTCCCCCTCGGATGTTCTGCGAAGAATGTTTCTCTCCCATGAGTAACTACGTTGAACTTTCAGGCACAGGAATTATCAATACGTTCTCATTTGCATTCATAAGAACCGATGCATCTAGAAGGGATAACGCAGAAATTCCTGCAGTCATTGATATTGATGGAACCACTCTTGAACCATCAGGTTTTCTACACTTAATTGATGAAAGTGTCCCTCATGAAAAAATCAGGATTGGAATGAGAGTCAAGGCGATATGGAAGGATCCCGAAGAACGAGTAGGTGACATAACAGACATCAAATATTTCGCACCTATGGAGGATAATTAAAATGATACCCACACGTAGACACATGCATGAAGCACCCACTAGGGAAATAATTGGAGATTTTCCAGTTCATTATCTTTACACCGTAGGCATCGCAGGAGAGAAATTCTTCAAAGCATTGAAAGAAAAAAGAATCATTGGTAATAAATGTGAGTCTTGCGATCGAACGTATGTACCTCCAAAAATATATTGTGAGGATTGTTTCGATGAACTAGGGGACGATAGCTACAAAGATATGGAGGCAAAAGGAACATTATTCAGCTTTACAGAGGTTTTTTATGATCACAGAGGAGATCAACTAAAAACACCGTATTACCTGGGATTAATCAAAATCCATGGTTCTCACACGACATTATTTCATAGGTTGGTCAATTTAACTGAACCAAGTATTGGAATGGATCTAAAAGCGCAATGGAATGAAAAGCGAGTTGGTTCTATTTTTGATTTGGTTGGATTTGAACCCAGGTAATACATTCAATGTTCATACAACAGTTAATACGTCTTAAAGTCTAAGACAAAAATTAGGTAATTAAATAGTAATTTCAAAAGGGCTATTGGAGTAATACACGAAAACATATGTTACTTTAGATTACTAATTCAATTCCTTAATTTCTGAAATAGTATTAATTAATGCTTTATAATCAAACGGTTTTGCTAAAAAGCCAATGTTTGAGACATCTTCTGTTGTAACCTTCTCTTCTGCAAATCCAGAAATTATTAATATTTTTGTTTCTAATTGCATTTCTTTCATTGACATTATCAACTCAATCCCATTCATCTCTGGCATGACAATATCGGTGATTAAAAGATTAATATTATCAGAAAATTTTTCTATAATTTTCAATGCTTCAAAGCCATTACTCGCTGTAAGTACTTTGTGTCCGTCTAGATGTAATCTTTGCGCTAAAGGTTTGAGTATTTTTTCTTCATCATCAACCAGTAAAATTGTCATTGGGTTCAATATACTGCTCTTAACCGTTTTACTTGTCTGTTCTTTCGTTACTGAGCTTTGACTTACCGGTAAACTGACTGTAAATATACTACCCTCACCTTTTAAACTTTTTACAGAGATGTGACCATTGTAGGATTTTATAATTTCATTTGAAGTATATAATCCAAGACCTGCTCCTGTTTCTTTTGTTGTATAAAATGGCTCAAAAATCTCAGAAAATATATCATCGTCTATTCCTGCCCCAGTGTCGGTTACATTAATATTAAGATGATTACCTTTACTATCATTATACCCACTTATCCCAATAGTTAACACACCTCCCCCCGGCATTGCCTCAAAAGCATTAATACTTAAATTCAATAATACCTGTTCCAACTGTTTTTTATTAATATATACCGGATTTTGGGAAGTAAAACTCGTATCTACATTAATCACAAGCTTAACTCGATCCTTAACTACCATTGTAAGTAATGGTTGAATTTCATTTATGGCATCACCCACATTTATCACCTGTGGCTGAATGTATCCTTTTTTGGTAAATGTCAAAATCGTACCAGTAAGGTGTTTTGAACGCTCGCATGCATTCAGTATCTCCTGCACGTATTCACGCTTATCTTGATCAACAGGATCTAGACTATGCAAAAGGAGCTCAGATTGCCCCATGATAATTGTCAATAAATTATTGAAATCATGTGAAATACCTCCAGCAAGCTTGCCAACAGCTTCTAGCTTTTGTGATTGGATTATAATTTCTTCCATTTCTTTTCTTTTTGTAATTTCCCTAAATGTATAAAGAATAGTTCCTTCCTTTATTGATACAACCTTGACATTCATCAATAAATCATGATGCTTTTTCTGGTTATCGCGTATATTAATCTCGATATTTAGAATTTCGTTTTCTTTTTTTAATTCATTATTAGTAAAATGCCCATCTCCAATTAATTCCTTAATATTTCCTAGTTTTTCCACTACTTGGGGTGAATAACCAAAGATCTCAGAGACATTCGGACTAATATAAATAAATGATCCTGTATCATCTGTAACAAAAACAGCATCAGAAATCGAACTCAATGTAATACGATGCAATTTTTCTGATTCTTTCAACGCTTCTTCGGCTTTTTTCCGATCGGTAATATCAATCACCGACGCCAAGGAAGCATTTCTACCCCCATATTTTATTGTTTTTGAGAAGAGGTTAATCCACTTTATTTCTTTATTTTTTGTGATTATTCGATAGGAATAATTGGGATATTCACCAACATTTCCTGCTTGCCTACTTTTTGCGCGTTCAAGCAGACGAATTGCATCCTCAGGATGAATAAATTTATTCATTTCATGTGGTTGAAAATTTAATAATTCTTCAACTGAATATCCAATTATACTAGAATAGGCCTGATTAACGTATTTAAATACGTCATCCTGAAATACGTTAATACCAAGTTGAGAATTTTCAGAAATCGATCGAAACTTTTGTTCGCTTTCTATTAATTTTTTTTCTGCTTCTTTTAGATTCTTTTGGATTTGTTTTTTATTTGTGATATCGATATAGGTTCCCAATATAGCATTTTTACCTTCGTATTGAATTGTTTTTGAATAATTTTCCACCCATTTAATTTCCTCATTCTTTGATACAATTCTGAATTGATAATTTATTAAATAATCTTCCTCATCTACTTGTTTTTTCCTAGCTTGCTCAAATACCAATGCGGCATCTTCTGGATGAATAAACATTTTCATAGCTTCATTTTCTTTTAATTTTAATAATTCACTGCCTGGAGAACCTAATATATCAGCAAATGCCTGATTTAGGTATTTCAATACATTGTCTTGATATATAAATATTCCAAGTTGAGAATTTTCTGATATTTTTCGAAATTTTTCTTCGCTTTCTCTTAATTTTTTTTCTGATTTTATTAATTCTATCAAATTTACTTCAATGAGAAGTATTTCATTTATTTTATCACCTTTTTTAATTGGAATAAACTGAGTAAAACCATGAGCACCATAAATTGATTTAACTTCAACCTTTGTTGTTTTTTCAGTTTCAATAGCCTCTTTAAACGCTGTTCTAATTGATTCTTGATATTCTGGTTTATAAAAGGTAATTAAATTTTTTCCAATTACATCAGATTCTTCCAGATCTTCCCTAATTTTATTTGAATATTTTATTACTAATTTTCGGTCTAATAGAACAATGGAATTAGGTAAATTTTCAACTAATGCGCGGAATTTATTTTCTGATTCAACTAATCTTTTTTTTGTTTGCTCATTCTTGGTAACATCACGCCGTACTGCAGTAAAACCGTCTCCCGATTTCATTGCCCTTATTTCAAAAGCACTAATAAGATCCCCTTTTTTATTGTCATCCTCGTAAAAAAGTGAAGTTTTATCAATTGGATCTCCAGTTTCCACTAATTCGCAATATTCATCAAATAGGCCTGATTTACGATGAGATGGTAATATTTCGCAAATTCCTTTTCCAATTTGCTCTTCTTTTGTCATTTTATTGCTTTCACAGGCACTTCTGTTAACATAGTCTATTCGAAAATCAGTGATTCTGTCCAAGTCATCTCGAATCACAGAATATATGCTAAAACAATCAATCATACTATCAATAGAGGTTTCAAAACGTTCTTCATTTACTTGCTCGGTTTTCACAATCTCATTCATTTTAGTATCGTTTTGACGTAATTCATCTAATTCTTTTATTAACAGTTTATTCTTGTCCGTTTCTAGTTTGTAATCAATTTTTACTAGCTCTAATTCATTCTTTAGGTCTTGTAATATTGTCCCCTCAGCCATAAAATTAACCTTGGTTATATTGGTAAATCAATTTTAGCTTCATCATTTTACTTTGAAGCGTTGAACATTTTTTTGCGAGATTTCAGCTTGATTTGTTAACTCTTGAGCACCAGAAGACAGTTCCTCAATTGTGGCTGTCATCTCTTCCGCTGCTGCTGCCACCTCTTCAGCAGATGCTGCTGTTTCTTCAGATACACTCACAATATTAACCATTAAACCTGATATCTTATTAAATGACTTTTGTAGTTTCTCTGAAATTTCATCTGCTACAATGGAAATTTGTTCAGCAGCAACCTTTGATTGATCACTTAATTTCCTTACATTTTCTGCAACTACAGCAAAACCTCTTCCATAATCACCGGCACGAGATGCTTCAATTCCTGCATTCAGTGCAAGAATGTTAGTCTGAAGGGCAATTTGAGAGACTTCTTCAGTATTTCCTGTAATTTTCTTAACGATCTCATCGACTACATTTATCGTATTATTAACATCCTCATTTACTTCTGCAATTAGTTCAGTCTGGGATGTTGCACCATTACTCATTGCCTGTGATGTCGAAGCAACTTCTTCAGCAGATGCATTTATTTCCTCGCTACCAGATAGGAGGTCTTCAGAAGTAGTATTCAGTATCGCACTGGTTTCAGAGATGGATGCTATTATTGAGCTTAACGATCCTTTCATCTGCTCGAAATTAACCACCATTTTTCCTATTTCATCGCTTCTAGAACTATCGAGATCAATTTCTTGGGTTAAGTCCCCTTGGCCCAAGATTTCCATATGTTCACTTAATATGCTAATTGGTTTTGCTATCAAAGATGAAATAAAGAGGATAATCAATACTGCAATAAAAATCGCAGCCCCACTCAAAATTAAAGAATAGGCTATACCTTGTTCTGCAATAGCATCAGCATCCTTTTGAGCTTGAGAGATATCTGTTTCAGCCAAATCTCTTAAAGTGCCTAAATCTACTAATATTGGCTGCAAATAACCTTCAGCTAGTTTTAAATAAGTTGCGGATAATTCTATATCTTTAGCTACCCGTTCGGCAATAGGTTCAAGTAGTTCTATAACTTCAAGATGTGAATTCGCCTTTGAATTGACCCAAGTTGTCCATGATGCTGTTTGATCGTTTGCCACTATTTGACTGTAGTCATCACCTAACAGTATACCAGAATCGATAACATCTGCATACCAAAGATCAAATTCATCTACAAAATCATCAACTCCAGTTTTTAAAAAGTTGTAAGTTGATGTATTGACACCTTCAACTGAATTTATCATAGTAGTCAATTCAGATTTCTCATCATCGATATGTGATTTCAAAGCAGTAATTTCAGTTTTATAATCGGCAACACCAGACATCATATAGGATTGAACCGCTGTGAGAAGTACACCAAAATCATGTTCGTAGTCTAATAACGAAAATTGAAGATTAGTAAGCAATTGAATGTCAGGCACACTCATTACAATGTTCTTCGCTGAATTTATCCAAACTGGTCTCTGAGCCTGTATTGAATCAATCGTTTCCTGTCCTAATGTTCCAGGAGCGTTTATATCATCCAATCCGTTTAAATCTGAATCTATCTGCCCAATATTTGAAGTAAATAATGTAGTGAAATACTCTTTTACCGAATCAGTAGTTTCTTCGAGGATAACGCCTAAAGTGTAACCTCGTACATACGTCAGCTGTTCTTGAAAGTTCAATGAAACGCTATACGAAAGTGCTCTCTGTTTAGCATAAGTAAATGTTTTATCACCAGAATCGATTAGATTTTGTGAAGTATTCAGAGAGAAAAGCAAAGTGCCCAGAAAAATGAGCATAACAAGCCCAAAACCAATTATTAGTTTATTTCTAACACTAGCGTCGGTGAAAAAGCTAAAAACAGAGCGTGAGGATCTTTTTTTACTCAAAAGCCCACCTCATTACGATTTGTCATTTTTGACAAAATTATTATTCTTGATGAATTAATTACTGTAGTTATATCATTAACAATAACGTCGAATGAATTAACCAAAGTTCTTATTTCATCTACATCTATATCCTTTATGATTTTCATTGGTGCCTAGAAATTACATAAAATAAATATAAAAATTTTTG
>CAZRLL010000174.1:0-8003 GCA_964600735.1 uncultured archaeon | reverse complement strand
TGAAAAAACTACAAGCACTGAAGGAGAAGATAAAAAACCTTTGTCAAAATTTCCACCAACATCAAAGGAAAAAACAGAATTACAACGGAGCTTAATATCTTACTACTCGAATTATTTTGAGGTAAATAAACTTTGGAACGTAATTTCAATTGATAACTTCGATACAAGAGAATTCGGGTTTGAAAGGTTGGATGCTGGTTTTACAAGGAATAAATCTTTTTCAAAGCCAGAACACTTAGTCGAATATTTATCCACATTTCCCGTTGGTGGTGCATACATTGGCTCTTTGTATCGGGATAGATTACTCCCTGCAGATCGATTTAATGAGGCTATTACAATACACAACGCTGAATGGATTGGCAGGGAATTGATTTTTGACCTTGATCTTGATGAATATGATCCAGTCAGAAAATGTGATTGCGTGGGGAAATCTGTATGCGAAATCTGCTGGGCATTGATGCAAGAAGCAGCAGATATTATGGATGAAACCATGAGGGATGATTTTGGATTTAAAAAATTAGTTTGGATTTATACTGGTGGACGTGGATACCATTGCTGGGTATTAGATAAGAAAACGTTTACACTTGATCAAGACCAGCGTGCAGCAATAATTGGTTACATGCAACTGGTACATGATCCAAAAGGATTACAGAAAATTGATCCAGTTGGCGATTCTACAGAATCATTGAAGAGTAGAATATACCAAAAACTCGCAAGAAATTTCATTCTTAATGAAAGTGAAAAAATACTTATCAATGAGACTGGATTTACTAAAAAATCATTGGTAGATGCTCGAAACCATCTTAAAACCAGTAATTTATTGAAGGATATTGTGGATTCTATACCAAAGCAAAAAGCAGATATCTTCCTGCATTCGTTGGTTAAGAGACATTATCCCAGGATTGATCACAAGGTAACAATAGATGTAAGACGGTTAATAAGGATGCCTGGAAGTGTGCACATGAGAACCAGAAATATTTGTGATTACGTAGATGATCCTATTAATTTTACTCCAGAAAAGGATGCAAAAAATATGGATAATATATTGGGAAATTAAGTTCTCATTACAACAAGAGATTTTAGTTGATTAAAACCAGCGATATTAATTTCAAATGCTTTTGAACCATCCAAAAAACACACGAATACAAGTAGAAAATCTTGGAATAATGGATTATTCATCTGCATTGTTATATCAAGAAAAATGCTGGGAAAGGGTAAAGGCTGGTAGCAACGATTATTTGCTGTTCTTACAGCACAATCCAGTAATTACCTTGGGACGTAGAACAGATCCTTCACATGTACATTATGCAGAAGATGAGCTGTTGGAAAAAGGAATAGAATTATTCAAAGTAGATAGGGGTGGTTCGGCTACCTACCATGGACCTGGCCAATTAATCGGTTATATGATCTCCAAAGTGTCACGATTCGGGGGAATACACAGACTAGTTTCTTTAATACTTGAATCACTGGAAAAAAGCATAACAAAATTGGGAATATCCTGCTTTGCAGATCATAAGAATCCTGGCATATGGACAAAATCAGAAAATCCAAAGAAACTTGCAGCAGTAGGTATGCATGTAAAGGAAGGAATAACCCTCCACGGATTTGCGGTTAATGTTGATATGTCTTTAGCTGGATTTTCAACAATCCTTCCCTGTGGATTAAATCAGCCGGTCTCAACACTATCGATCGAATTAGAAAAGTCAGTCAATATTGATGATTTTCGAGATATCATATCAAATATATTACTAAGATACGTCGCCTAGCATTTGAATAACGCAATATGCTTATTATTTCACAATTTCGTTTTCCATATTATAGGGCTACTATCTCTTTTTAGCTCATAGTTCTTTGTATGACGGTAATAAGCAATTATTTATGTTGATATTGTTTAAAAATTCTATTTTCTAGGGCAAACCTTTGGTTTAAATAATTCCACACAGTATTTATAGATATGAGTGAGCAAATTTATGATGTTTATGTCTTACGTACAACTGGAATTCCTATATTCGCTGGATGTACTGCAACTGATTATTGCATTATGCGTATGGATCAACACGAGTTGCATAGCGCATTTTTGGCAGCTATGTATAATTTTTCTAAAGAGAGCTTTTCTGATACCGATATTCAAACAATTGTATATG
This sequence comes from uncultured archaeon, assembly GCA_964600735.1. Taxonomy (GTDB): domain Archaea; phylum Asgardarchaeota; class Heimdallarchaeia; order Heimdallarchaeales; family Kariarchaeaceae; genus LC-2. The sequence goes on along the minus strand of CAZRLL010000174.1, from coordinate 5,859 downwards.
GAGATATTGTTTTAAATTTTGCATTAAGTCCATCAGACAATTTCATGATGATATTTTTTCATCAAAATATCGATGAAATCGATTCTGAAAGCATTAGAGCCAAATTAAGGAAAGCAATGGATATATTCATGAATAAATATGCTCCACAAATTGGTGAGCATGAAAGTGGGGATGATTTATTTGAAGACTTTAAAACTGATCTTCAAAATTTGCAAGTTTTACCTTCACCTAAATTAATGGATCTTTCTAAGATGATGATGATGGATGAAAAGAAGGAGAAGGAAGGTCCACGAATTTTTAAACTTCTCAAGTTTTGGCGAAAATAATTTTCTGTTTTACAAGTATAAAGGAGCTCTTTCTACTATTGTTTGAATATCTTCTTCTACCCAATTTGTCCGCATCAACCAATAATATCTTAATATAATATCCAAAAAGACATCATCTGGTCTCGATTTTGCCATTATTGAAGGAAGAACTAGATCTGGATAATCTTCAGTCCATCTATCAGGTGCACCAAATACATGACTCAATTCATGCTGAATTAGATTATCAGCATAGATACTTGGTAATCTGTAGGATCCTTCAAATTCACTTCCTCGGGCATGAATTGCCATGTTGAATGCTTCTCCAGAAGCTCCTAGAACAATACCCAGATGGTCCATTGTTTTCCCTGTTAGTATTATAAGAATATCAGCACCTGCATTTTCTGGTTGAGTCCCAGTTCCAACAGTCCAAGTATTTCCTGTAAAATTAAATTTATCACCTACAGCATATTTGGCCTCATCTGCTAATTCGTATAGGTCTGTTCCGGAGTTGGATTCAAATTCAACTTGAGATACTGGAATTATACTGATATTCATCCCCCTTTCAAAACGATCGCTAACTTGGGATAAATAATATTCTGTATCTCTATAATAAAATCCATCAGAGGATAATCCTTCCCAGTTATTTGAGGCAATAATAGCTAATATGGGAATGTGTTTGGTGGGTAAGCTCATTGCGATACTGATATTTTCAAAATTTGTTAATGATACACTAATTGTGAAATTTTGCATTCCATTCCAATTTCCGATAGGTAAATAATCATTATCTGAATTTAAAATGCTCCCATTAATATCAAAAAACACAGATGATGTATTGATCCCAGTAATATTAAAATAAATTCTCGAGTATCCAGTGGTTTGAATTCCAGATTTAATAGTAATATTTGCTTGATTCTCTGTAGAATTGAGTCTTATCAATCTATTATTTTGTATTACGGTCGCGTTTTCAGTGCTGATAGTCCAATTAATATTGTCAAATTGGTTAAATTCTGGTTTTAACCTCCCTCGAATACTGAAATCAAGGTCTTTGAAATATTCTAATGATATTCTCCTTTGTACATATTTCAGAAGAAAATTATTTACCACATAATCCTGATTTGTTAATGCAATAAAACCATCGTCATCAAATCCAGGTGATAATGATAAATTCAACGAATAAGAACCCACCTGATATGTTGAGTTGATTATTACTATTTGTCTTGCAGTTCTATTATTAATCAGGTCTGAAAGTTCAAATTTAATAAATTCTAAGAGTACAGGTGAATAATTTACCTCAAAATTTAGGGTAAATTTTACATTATCTCCTTTATAAAATTCACTCGAGATAATGCTAACATTAGCTGTAAAGTTACCATCATAAGAAATTTTTTCCTTTTGTAAATCAGTAAAACCGATAATTTCTTCAATTTCTGGTGCTTGATTTAGAATTGAGATGCCAATTGCTGTTCCCAGAATAATAATAATTATTATCAAAGTTCCAACTAAAGTTCGATTTGATAATTTTTGGGACATCAATTCCTTGTGGGATTTGAAACGATTTAAGATTTTATTATCAAGCTATAATCATATGAAAAATGAAATTTATGGAAGATTTTACGAATCCAAAATTCATCTGACAAGAAATGGTCTTTTCAATCCCCAAGTCCTAGAAAATTAACATAAAATGCAAATGTTACCCCCAATAATGGAACAATTTAAATACTTTCTAAACCATATTATAATTATAGAGAAATGTCTTTTGAATTGAATTATCGCATAAGCGCAATTATCCCGGTATTTACTGTATTCTTACTAATTGCATCAATTACGGGTATTGTAGCTAATGGGATCACTTTAGATACATCGGATATATCTGAACAATCAGAATCAGACCAGATATCCATAACTATTCGTATTGTTCTAAGCAGTATCTTAACACTATTATTCCTCTTACTTACCATATTTGCGACTTTTGAAGTTTTATCACCGTTGAATCATAAACCAATTGTACTTACTTCTGATGTTGATCAATTAATGCATAATTTTTCCAAGAAAGCAGAATCTTGGGAGTTAATGATGGTAATTTCTGGTATATTTTTTATCCCATTAGGTTTGGGACAATCACTAATTAAAGGCAATGCAGGCTACATAATTGCGAGTTGTCTTCTTTTAATAATCCCAATTTATACCTATAATAATCGAATAAAAATCCGGGAGTCCATTCGAAAGATACTACCAACCCATTCAAATATTAATCTTAACGAATTTAGTCGATTAATTGGACGTGATCGAAAAAATGTTAAGAAGAACTTACTTTATTTAATTTCTTTTGAGAAGTTTCCTGCTCGATTTAATTTTGAAACTGAACAGATCATATATATGTCAACAGCAGCAGCAGAAGAAGCTAGAATAACAATTGAACCATTAATTGGGCAATCCTCAAAAGTAGGTCAAACTAGTGTCGAATCAGCTCCTTGTGCTTATTGTGGGGAGAAACCGCTTGTACCCAATGCAAAATTCTGTTCAGAATGTGGAGCCTCTATGGTATCAGCAAAATAGTGGAGTTGTTCAATCTTGAGTAAATCAGCCCATCCAGAACTTATCGACTCACTTACCAACATGAGTCGATTTGGATTTACAAAATTACAAGCAGCAGCATATATCGCCCTTCTGCAATTAGGAGGAGAAGAAACAGGTTCTGCTATTGCTGCAGGTTCGGGCATTAATCGTTCAAAGATTTATGATATATTGGGTCAATTAGAGGAATTGGGTGCTATCAATAAAGTATCTAGAGAAGGTAAAACTCGATATGTTGCAGTTCCACCCGACAATGTATTACCTGCTATTTTAATTAGATTCCAAGAGGAATTGGAAAAAGGACAAAGAGCACTAGCCGCAATTAGTAGTTTGAGTGAGGAGATTGACCCTGCGTTTATAACCCACACAAAATTAGGTCTTAAAGATATCAATACCAATGAATTTGAATACTTAATCAGTTCGACCGAACGTTCTAGAATAGAATTAGTGGATCGCCTGCCAAAGGATAGTCGACCTGGAAATACAGTTAAGATACTGAATCTAAATGAAAGCGAACATTCTCGAGGTCATGTTTTGCTAATTCGAGATGATCTAATTTATTTGTTTGGAACCCCGGTTGGACAATCAGTTGATGCAATAAGAATCACTAGTCAAGATCTTTCAAAATTTTTTATTGCAATTATTGAAAGTCACTGGACAAAGGATTTGCCAGATAGTGTCCTGGATGAGATAAATCGAGGTGAACGTAGGGCATTGTTGATCGGCAAAACATATTTCATGCGCTATGAACTTGTTGATGGAAGAGAATTTCACTATCAACGACCTGTAACCTTTCTATGTACCAACGAGCATCTAATCTTCTTTTATGAGGGTGAGGAAGAACCAAAAATCCCGATATTTGTAATAACCGAGGTTAATGTCGAAACTAATGGTCTCCTTAAGTTAACAACTTCTGGAGCACAGGGGAAACTAGGAACCTTAATAATGAAAACGGTGGATGATCCGATTTATTTATGTAATATCCTAAAGACCATTTCCCCCAAAATAAATTGATCAAATGAATGGAATGAGTATTCCTTATAATTTGTAATTGTATATTTATTATTTCGGATAGTTGTGTACCCAATATTGTTTGTATGTTTTATCTAAAAAGTCCTTAACATAGCATTAAAAATAGTGAATTTCTTATTAGAATTAGGAGAAAAATAAATTGGAAATAGAAATTATTGAAAAAAAAGATAATCCTCTATTGAAGCGTGAAGAAATCAAATTTAAGATTGATCACACAGATTCACAGACTCCATCTCGTGAGGTAGTCGCCAGCAAATTAGCAGCTATGCTCAACGCTGATAAAAATTGTACGGTCCTAAGAGAGATAAGGAGTCAATTTGGTATTCAAGAAGCTCTGGGATTTGCAAATCTATATTCATCAGAAGATGATGCAAAGCAACTCGAACCAAAACATATATTGATTAGAAATGGAATAATTGAAAAAGAGGCAAAGAAATGAGCAAATACTTTGAAATTGACGGTGAAAAATTGAACCGAAACTTTGAAGCTTGTCCCAAATGTGGACCTGGATATTTTATAGGTAAACATTCGGACAGAACAGTTTGCGGTTCATGTGGTTATACTAAATTCAAATCTGGCAAGGGTCGAAAACGAAGAAAATAATTATTTTTCAATATTCAGACATTCTCGCAACAATATTTTGAACTCTTTTTCGAGAGGTTTTATTAACAGAAACAATTACAGCACCCTCGTTAGGCTGTCCATATATTACAACTGATTTTGTAGGCAATTCTAATATCGCCGGAATAACCAGCAGATCTTCTTCACCATCGATTTTGATATGCGTAAAATGATTATTTTCTATTGCACTATGAATAGCGCTACGGATAGATTGCCAAGCATCTACTGTAATCTTTCCAGGAGGACAATTAGCACTTACTTCTCGATAATTTACATATTTTTTCCATTCCTTAAGCTTTTGTCTTTTTGTTAGTCCGTCTGTTATTACAATATTTGGTCGAAGACCATTATTTATCAACAAATCTGCAGTTACGTCCCCCACACCTATAATAAGTCTTTCTACTGATTCTAATTCTTTAACAATTAGGGGGATTGTTGTTTCCGCTGTTCCTTTAATCAGCTTTCCTTGAGGTTTTTGTAGATCAGATCTAAGATTTTTTGGCAAAATTAAATTCTTTAGTTTCAATTTATAATACCTGTTAATAAAATGGCATCGAAATCAACGTACACGAAGTGCATACTGTCCAGGTCTTGTAACACCTAACCTTTTAGCAATTTCCGATTTTTCTACATCTATTATGATAACGATCCCACTAAAGTCCTCACTGAGGTCAGTAGAATTACATGAGGGGCATCGGTTTTCTTTTTTATCGTGTATTAAAAACCTGCACTGCCGACATGCTTTCAACTAATTACTGACCTCCTTTACCTCTTCCTTTTTTTCATGTAAATTATCTTTCCAATCTTGGATCCATTCTAACTTTCCTAGACCAGGTTGTCGCATAGTCAAACCTACTCTAATGGCATTTCTTTGCAATCCAACAACAACAATTCTACCTCGAACAATTTCGGAGCGACGAATCGTTAATCCCGACTGTTTTCCGATTAAAATATCTTGACCTGAATTATAGCTGAAGAAATCATTTGCCATTTGAGAAACATGACAGAGGGCATCAATTGTACTTACACGAACAAATGCACCAAAGTCGATTAATTCGATCACCTCACCCTCTATAACCTCCCCTCGCTCTGGAATGTAACTGAGGACCTTGAAATCACAGTCATAGAAGGCTCCTCCATCACCCGGGATCAATCTACCAGTTGTCACTCCCCCGGCTTCAATTACAGCAACGATGAAACCCAATTTCTCAAAAATCCGCTCTTCAAGGCTTTCTCTGGCCAGTTCCAACAGAATATCTTTTAGATCTTCATCAAACCTCTGCGGAGGCACTCTTAGAGTGGATCGGATGGTGGAAATATAATAGAT
>CAZRLL010000173.1:0-8015 GCA_964600735.1 uncultured archaeon | reverse complement strand
AAAGAAACCAAAGATGCTAGACTAGTTTAAATCATAGGGGTGAAAGACACACAAAAATTTTAATTTTCAATGTTCTCAGGTTAGACTATTAGAAAAATTAAATGATTACAAATAATTTTGCTGGGATATTTTGGAAAATTATGAAACTAAATTAATCAAATTAGACTAAGAATGTAGTTTGTCACTATAAAACTTACAAAATAATTTTATTAAATCATCAATTAATCATTATTTCCCGATACATTTATAACTACTAGTGGATAACATATATTACGATCGATATAAGTTCAATCGGGGAATATAACAATGAATAAAAAATTCATCGAAACCAAGGCGAGATTGCCTGAAAAATCGATACCTCTACTTAGATTTTTGGAACAAAATGGACCTAAAACGCAGAGAGAATTAATCGATACCCTAGACTTACCAACAAGAACGGTAAGGTATTCAATCCGGCGACTTCTTGAGCGTGGATTGATTTTAAAAATCCCGAATCTAAGAGACATGAGAAGTGTATACTACAATATTTCACCAGAAGTTGCTGACGTAGAGTCAATAATTGGTGAAGAATTTGGATTACATACAAATTAATAACAATTAAAACTACTTGTCTTTTTTATCTTTATCTAATATAATCACCCAACAATAAATAGGAATACGATAAGTTCCAGCAGAACACCAAAGAGAATGGCAAATAATCCCAATTGAGCAGATTTATTTAACATTGCATCCTCCATAGCTATCATATTATCATCGATTTGACCTAAGGATTGATTAAGTTTCTCATTTAATGCAGAAACATCTACTGGAACTTCAGAAATTGTACCATCCTGCATGCTTTCTGCTAGTTCAATCCAGGCATTTATAGCCGAGATATCACTATTGTCCATTTTTTCCTCTAGAGTGCTTATCCGTAGTTTTAGTTTTCTAAGCTCTTCTTTCTCCATCACCGGCACATACCTAGTGGGAGACGTTGTACTTATCTCAGCGGGATGATCACCTTGTATGTAGGTTTTCAATCCAAATTCGACGCTATCTTTTAGACCATAGGGTAATCTCTGTGTTTGTCCTTCAATCACTCTGAATACCCCCAAATCAAGATCATTCAGGTTAAAGGTTTGGGAATACTTGACATCATCAACGACAATTGCGACCGCATTTGGCATGAAAGCCTGGTATAGACTTTGAGTCTTTATATCAGTACTTGATAAGAACGCGGTCAATCCAGGATGTGAATGCCACCAACCCACAATAACCTTCCCATCTTCTCGATTGCTAACTTCTATGGCTGCATTAGTCAATTCTTCATCGCTGATGACTACATGTACCGCATTCCCTTTTTGCTCTCCTATTCTAATCTCATCAACATGTACAACGCTATTAATCTCATATCCGATTAATAATCCTGCAGTTTCCCTTCCTGGTTGAGATAAATCATAGGTAATAATTTCAGCAAGTGCTGATATTGAAATTTGGATGTTCGACGATTCACTCACTTAATTCCCTTAATTTTCAGAGATAATTATTAAAAATAAAAGTTCTACCTAATAATATTGGCAGGAAATTCAATTTGATTGGGTTGAAGTATAAATTTGACAAATCTTAATCTGGACATTGTCTCTTTAGATGTAATATCTCCACCTCGATTAATTGCCAAATCTAACGTATCGAGTAAAGCCCATTGGGCAATAAAAAAAGGTATTGCAGATCCACTAGGATACATATCTTTCCATTTAATTCCCCCACCCTCAATATTCTTCTCTTCATATCCTGTTAAAAATTCATAAATATCATTTAAGCCATCAGCTATATTTCCTGACTGCAAATATTCATGAAATAGCTGCTGACCAAAAAATGTGCCCACATCTTCCATTCTATCAAAACGACCCTTTTGCATGTATTCGGGGTCAATCACATATATTTTTGATATTAATTCTCCTTGGGAAGAAACCATAACATTACTTTGATGATAATCAGAAAAAGGATTACAGCCAGATTTGGCATTTTCCAGTTTTTGGTAATAATATCCCAGGCCATTAGAAATATCCTTTTCAAATCCAGTTATGGCAATATGTGTTCCTATCATTCGAGATAAATCACGATAAAGGTGAGTATCCACTGCTTTTGTTGTTGGTCCATGAATAGCTGCCAGTAACCTTCCCGCTTGTCTTGCCTTATCAGCAATATCAATTTCATCGTAATTTGTACCCCTTACTCCCTCATATATGATTAAAACCGGATCTAAAGTACTGGCAAAGATTACCCGGGGTATGCCAAATTCAGGTGCTGATTTAAATTTAGTATCCAATTCCATTGCATTCTTAATTTCCGTAATGGCACTAGTTGGATTCTGGAAATATTTTAATGCAATATCTGAAGATCCTTCTCCGTATTCGGTCTTAAAATACACAGTGGATATCAATACTTGTCCAGTAGCTCCCGATTTTTCGTGGGTTTGAGTTGCAGTAAAATCTAATTCAGTAACTTCAGATCTGAATTGTTTTGAAGCCAGTTCTTTGAAATGTGGTTTTAATAGTTGGATCATTGCTTGAACAGTTGCTTCATTTGGATCCAAAGTCATCTATTTTTTAATTTTGGAGCAGTGTTTTTTATCTTTCCAAATTTCTGTACTAGATAATTCGATTTTGATTAGTATTTTGAGATTGATATATATTAGAATATAATTAGTTTAGTAATGAAATTAGAAATATAGACTGAATGTAAGAAGTTTAGCAATCCTTTGCCATCAGAGTTTTTCGATCGTTTGCTTTGGCACGTGCTGCAGCATCGTCGATCATTCCCTTTAGTCTTTTATCAAGGGCTATTAGAGTGTCTCCTCCAGTGTTTAGCCCTTTCTTCTTAACATACGCTCTTATTTTGCTCTGTACTAATAGATCTACCATTGTTTTTTCCGCCTTTTATTGACTTATTATCCTAAAGATGCCCAAAGAACACTTCTTTTGATAAAGCAGTCATATCGTCAACTTCAGATGCTCTTCATAAGCATTTCCCCGACTAGTGAAAAAAATATATTTCTAATAAATATAGATGACATAATTTTGATTATTTCCCCAAATTCCCATATTTTTTATGAATTTCTTGCTGTCATTTCGTGTAACAAAATTGGTAAACCACTTCTTTAGTCCTAATAATATATTATATTTATGCATAACTGTCTTCATTAGATGATGAATTCAGGTAAGAAACACGATCTTGATTTGTACATTTTCAAGCTCTGATTAATGGAATTTGAAATATTATAGCGCTATTTCTAGGTTGTAACCATTAGAAAATCCAATTTGAATTAAAAACACTTATCGTTTGTCCTGTTGTACATTTTTAATTAATTATCAATAGCTAACAATTGAATATTACAACACTATCTACTAAATTTTCTAAAGAAAGACTTTATGTTCTAGTGTATAAGAAAACTTAGTTAGAAAAATCAATGTTTCTATATTCTTCGTGTTCCGTTAGTAGATGTTAATATATGGCAAATAATATTTATAAATGTGGATATAAAAAATTTGGCTAAGAAAATTTCTTCAAATATCTGGGAAATCCCTACTTCAGCCAGAAAGGATATGAATGTCCCCGTCCATCTATATTCAAGTGATTTTCTGTACGACAATTTGGATAATGGTGCAGTCAATCAGGGAATGAATGTATCAACTCTACCGGGTCTGGTATCCAAAGTAAGCGTAATGCCTGATGGTCATTGGGGGTATGGTTTCCCCATTGGTGGAGTTGCAGCCATGGATGTTGATGAGGGAGTGATCAGTCCTGGAGGAATCGGTTTCGATATTAATTGTGGAATGAGACTTATCCAGACCAATTTAACATTTGATGATGTGAAACCCAAAATTAAGGAATTAGTAGATACCTTGTTCAGAGCGATACCAACAGGAGTAGGAAGAAAGAGTTCGATCCAGCTAAATGATCGTCAGTTGGATGATGTCATGTTATTAGGAGTTAACTGGGCAATTGAAAATGAGATGGGATGGCCTGAGGATAGTAAATTTATGGAGGAACACGGATGTATCAAGGGAGCGAGACCAGAATTGATATCTCATAAAGCTAAATCCAGAGGAAGGAATCAGCTGGGAACACTTGGTTCGGGCAATCATTTCCTAGAAATCCAGGTTGTAAAACCAAAAAATGTTATAAATAAGGAGATAGCTCAATCTTTTGGAATTACTAAAGATGAGCAGGTAATGATAATGATTCATTGCGGTTCCCGGGGTTTTGGTCATCAAATAGCATCCGAACATCTGAATCGATTTCTGGAAGTTATGTCTAATTACAACATAAAAACTCTGGATAAGGAATTGGCTGCTGCTCCCATTAAATCACGAGAGGGAGAAGAATACTTTGCATCCATGGCTTGCGCAGCAAACCTAGCCTTTGTCAACCGAGCAGTTATTATGCATAAAACCAGAGAAGTATTTTCTAGTATTTTTAAAAGAGATGCGAGTGACCTAGGTATGAATTTGACATATGATGTATGTCATAATATTGCTAAGTTTGAAAAACACACCGTAAATGGGGAACAAAGAGAAGTATTAGTCCATAGAAAAGGAGCAACTCGAGCATTTGGACCAGATCATCCTGAATTAGCAGATAAATACAAAAAATCAGGTCAACCAGTAATAATTGGTGGGTCCATGGAAACAGGATCATATATACTGGTTGGAACTGAAGCATCGATGCATCAAGCATTTGGGAGTACTGCTCATGGATCAGGACGAACTATGAGTCGAACCAAAGCAAAAAAAAGAGTAGATGGACAAAAGTTGCAACAACAGATGATGAAGAGGGGAATATATGTCAAGGGAGCTTCATTCAAGGGATTAGCTGAGGAGGCTGGGCTTGCTTACAAAGATTTAGATGAGGTTGTAAAAGCAGCAAATGATGCAAATCTATCCCATCCTGTAGTAAAATTAATTCCTATTGGAAATATTAAGGGTTGAAGAAGAGATTATACTATATTTAAAATAACAAATAATTTTATCATTTTTTCTTAAATATCAATAATTACATGAGTTTCCCAGCCATCATTTATCTCAATAATATTAAACTCATGTAATGTTATTGCTTTGATATCATTGCCTATTTGATGTATATTATAATCAAACTCACAGCCTACTAATTTACCTTTCATACGCCAGTAATCAATTTTATCAATAATTTCCACTTCAACTGTTTTGGCAAAAAAGAGTTCGGCATCTTTTAGGTAAATTATTTCATCAAGAAATTTATATAATAACCGGTCCAGCGTTAGTTCTTCTAAAACGAGTTCATGGGTTATATCTAAAGTCAAGCTGTTTATATCTGTTTGTAAATTACATATTGCCATAGCAGTATCCCGAAACACCTCATTTAAGTTCTTTCCAGTGGATCTAATTGCGACATCTGCTAGAGCTTCGTCTTCTAGATACTCAAATGGCATACTTTTGAATAAGAATAATAACTGAAAAATAAACTGATAGCAATGATATTTTATATCTATGATTTTACAATTTTTTGAGAAAAAGGAATTTATCTAAGGTTAAAAAATAGGTAAAAGATCTTTCTAAATTAATCTTACAAACCCATAACATTTATCTTTCATTGATTGAGACCTCACTTGTGTCTGCAAAAGGACGAGGATCATTTATAAGCAATTTGTCAATCAGCAATAAAATTTTCTTATCTTTCATTTTTATTGCGTTACTATTTATTGGTCAGTCATTTATATCTATAAATTCAATAAATGAGTTAGATCATGATTATGTATTATCTCAGAATCTAAATACCGTTGATGAGCAATCAAGATTGATAATTGGATTGCATAGATATGAAGCATTGCAGTATTCAAAACGTGTTTTGGGTATAGAAACCCACGATTCTTTAGCAACTATTTTTAGTACCTTAAAAAATAACACAGACACCAGTTATGATGAGTTAGAGAAGAATATTTTAATTATAGGTAGAGAAATGGATACAGAAATTCCCAATGAACTCATTAGCAATATCACAGCTCAAAAGGAACCGTATTACGATATTGCAAGTTCAATATTTAACTTCCCAGGAATTTCGATACTCGATGACTTGACACAATTAACTGAATCTATAAATTTAGGATTAAATAAATTATCTCGGAATATCCATGCACAGGCACATACTCTAAACATTTCGTATTACACATCCACCTTTTTTGAAGATTACCGAAGTATTAATGATACAATAACACAATTTCAATTCACCTATTCCAATGATAATTATGACCTAGAAAAAATTAATCCAGAAAGCTATAAAATCAAGCAAGATTTTTATTTAGATCTTTTTGATAGTTTTACAACCCTGAGAAGTAAATTAAGTGTAATGAATGGTATGGTTCCTACAGCTGGTAATTTTACTAGTATGCCCATATCAAACTATCTAATTTTTAACCAGACAGTTGATGATCTTCAATTATTATTTACTAATTTTGATATTGATATCGGAGAATTTGAATCTCATATCTCATTTGAAAAGGAATCGATACTTGGATTATTCAACGAAGCGAATCAATTTTTAGAGACAATGAATACAGAATTTTCGAAATTACAAAATTGGAGTTCGCAAAAACAGATCGGTCTTGTTTCAGAATTTTCAGATACAGTCACATTTATAGTGGGAATTGTATTTTTTGTAATATTTCTTACTACTATATTTGTGGTCCTAATCCTCTTTCTTGTAAACTCTCAAATTGCCTCACCGATTAAAACAATAACTAAATGGTCAGAACAGATTTCTGATGGAGATTTATCTAAAACTAGAAAATCACTTAATCGAGAGGATGAAATTGGAGTATTGCATGCTAACTTTAAAGAAATGAGTAAGAATTTAAGACAAGTAATTGGTGATGTTAAAGATACTGCTGGTCTTATCTCTTCAACAGCTGAAAATTTATCCTCTAATACAGAAGAGATAAACGCTACAGCGGAGGAAATATCTGCGATTGCCCAATCTATGGCAAGAGGTTCATTACAGCAAGCTGAATTAATAACCTCAATAGTGGATGAATTACAATCAACCACGAAAATTGTGGATAAGGTTATCTCACAAATAAATAAAAATCTTGGAGTAATTAGGGATTTATCAGAACAAACCAATGTTTTATCTTTAAACACTGCCATAGAGGCCGCAAACGCTGGAGATTTTGGGAAAGGATTTGTTATTATTGCTGAAAATATTAGAAAAATGTCTGAACAATCAAGACAGACCTCAACTAAAATCACTAAGGATTCTAAAGAAGTACTTAATCAGTTACAATTTACTTTTAATACAATAACTGAAAAAATAGAAAATGTAGCATCTGTATCACAAGAGACCGCTGCTTCCGCTGAAGAAGTAGCAGCATCGGCTCAGGAAATGACTGCAACAATGGAAAATGTATCAACAACAAGTGCAGTTTTAAATGATCAGTCATTCAAATCTTTGAATTTGGTTAATAAGTTTGTAATTTAAATGGATTTAATTGTGAGGGTTTGTGACAGTTAAACCAATATTATGATTATTTAGATAAAGTTATACAAATTCAAAATAAAATAAAAAATACAAATTCAAATTAGTACATGATTATAAAGCTTTGAATGAACGGTAGTACAAGAATATTCAGTATACAAATCACTATTTGATTACACTAATTTAACGGATAATTTTTTTCCTACGAAGGACTAATATCGATAATCATCGATTGATAAAGCAAAGATATTCAGCAGATAAATGGTTATTTCGTGCTCCAAAAAGTTAATCCTTTTGTTTTCCATTGTATGTAATCCTGAATAATCTTCCCATGGTCAAATGCTAGTTCTTCTGTATTTATTGTATCTAAAGGAATCCATTCGTAAGAACACGCATCATCGCCAGCTTTGGGGTCTCCTTTGTATTCACAAACAAAGGCAATTGATACAACATGGCCTCGAGGGTCTCTATCAGGGTTCGTGACAGTTAAACCAATATTATGATTATTTAGATAAAGTTATACAAAT